>NZ_LJHZ01000124.1:0-32990 GCF_001296055.1 Novosphingobium sp. AAP93 | reverse complement strand
CCCGGCTGCGAACTGACCGTCAGAAGGGGGCGGCTGGCGCTCGCACCGGAGGGCGCCGCAGGCGGCCGGAGGGGAACCTCGATCAGGACGGGTGGTGCGGGCAGACGCGCGCGCAGCGTGCGGCAAAACGGCCGACCGGATCGGGGTTGCGAGGGTTAGGCGGCGCCTTCAGGGAGGGGTTCGCGAAGAGCCGGATGGCCGCGGGCCTGTGCTGTCTGGATCGGGCTTTAAACGCCGGCGACGTCAGCACGCGAAACCGCTGTCTCTGGTAGCGCCCTCCAGATCAGAGCTGCCACGACGAAGCAAATAGAAGCGAGCGCCATGACGGGAACCAGTCCGAATGCACCCGCTAGCGGAGCAGTGATGAGCGGTGCCATCATGCTGAGTCCGCGTCCCCAGTTGTAGATCGAAGCGGCCGTCGATCGCAAATGAGAGGGATAGAGTTCGGACAGCCACGGGCCCCAGATTGCCGAAGCCGACAGCATGACACCGTAGGCAAAGCCGAGGGCCTTGATCAATGCTGTCGGCAACGGAACAAAGAGATACAGAGGGATGATCCCAGCTGCGAGCAGAAAGCCGCCAGATCCACTTCGCCGGCCGAGACGGTCGCTGATTGCGCCCCAGAACAGCCCGCCAAGCGCTGCACCGGCAAATTGCCACCCAAGGATATCGCCGACGAGTGCATCATCGAATGCCCGGACCGACTTTAGGTAGGTGCTCGCCCACCCTGTGAAGACCTGGTAAGCAAACAGATTGAGCCCTGACATGACCGCCAGCAGAATCGTCTGACGCGCCACTGTTGGCTGGAACAATTCGGCGATCGGGAAACGTGCGTTTGGCCCAGCAGCAATATTGCCGGGTGCTTCACGGAGCGGTGGCAGGCGATCGTCCGGAATGAAAACAAAGGCCAGTAGAGCCAGCATGGTCGGGATCAGTCCGGCCCACAGTAGCAAGTGCCAGTGGAAACCGGCGCGGAACGCGGCGGCAGAAAGAAACCCCAGTGCGGCGACGGCAAGGTTGTAGACCGCGAGGGCTATGCCGGCGATTAAGCCCCTGACCGCTGGAGCAAACAGACCTGCGTATAGGCCCGCTGCAACCGGATACATGGCTCCCATGAAGAAGCCCAGCGCCAGCCGCTGCAGCAGCAATTCGGTATAGCTTTGCAGGAAAACACCCGAAACGAGCAGGCTACCGTATCCCATCATCGCGATGACCAACGTGTTGCGCCGCCCGATCCGGTCCGCCAACTGACCAAGCATGATCGCGCCGCAGATTCCACCGATGGCCTGAACTGAATAGAGTGAGCCTGCCTGCGCGAGCGAGAGGTGAAACTCATCCCGCAGGTAGGGTCTCAGGATGTCGACCGTGTTCCACGACCAGGCATAGAAGAAGTAGCCGATCATCAGGAATGCCAAGGCACCGATCCGGCGCCCTCGGCTGGGTTGATCGGCCACGTCCATGCAGAATTCAATCGAGCCCGCTATGGCTGCGCAGCTGCTGCGCACCCGAGCGCAGGAAGCCGTGATCAGAGCCAAGAAGGAACAGACTGGCGCCTTGCTCCCGCCACATTGGAACGTCAGCCGGACGCGGGGTAAACAGTCCGCATGGCCGATTGGCCTTGCGCGCTGCGTCAAGGATGCGCTGGACGGCAGCAATTACCGGGGGATCGTCCGGTGAGGAGCAGCCCAAGGCCACGGTCAAATCGATCCGCCCCACGAACAGGGCGTCGATCCCGTCTACTGCCGCGATCTCGTCGATGTTGTCGAGCGCCTCGATATCCTCGATTTGTACTACCACGACGGTGCGTTCGGCACTTGCGCGCATATGATCCTGGATGCTGCGTAGACCATAGCCTGCAGCCCTGCTCGAACCGGCATAGCCCCTCGTGGCAACCGCGCCAGCGGCGCCATAATGGCTCCCCGCGACGATGGCGCGCGCTTCGGCGGCAGACCTCACATGGGGCACCACTATCCCGTCCGCGCCGCAATCGAGCGCGGACAGTATATCGTGCGCTGAACTGGTTTGGGTTCGCACCAGCGTGGCCAGTGAACCGGCGCGAGCCGCCATGATACACAGATCGAGATCGCGCCGGTCAAAGGGCGCGTGCTCCGCATCAAGGCAGATGCAATCGAGACCGCTACTGGCGAGCACCTCGACGACATGCGGGTGGGGTGTCTTGATGAATGTGCCGAGCACGGGTTGCCCGCTGGCGAGGCGTTGCTTGAGCATCAGGCCGTTCCTTTCCGAAATCAAACAAGAGCCGACCCAAGTCGGCGGGCGGACGGAACGGCAGCAGCACTCATGCAAGCCTTGCCGATCGCCCGGTTACGAACTCTCCGCCGAAAAGCCGCTGTTCCGGAATCATCCCTGGATTCTCGACCCGCTCAAGCAGCATCGAAACCGCTGCCTGGGTCATCCGCCGGACCGGCTGCCGGACCGTGGTCAGTTGATACCCCAGCCACGTGGCAGGGCCGACACCGTCGAAGCCGACGATCGAGAGATCGTCGGGAATGGTGAGGTCAAACAAATTGCGTGCGCAATCGATAGCGCCGATCGCCATCACGTCGTTTAGACAGATCACCGCATCGAGCGCATTGGCGGACTGCTCGAGCAGGACGCGCAGGCCATCCTTGCCGGATTCGTAATCGAACCGTCCGCGATGGATCCACGGAGTGATCCCGGCCTGCTCAAGACTGCGGCAGGCCGAAGCGAGACGTTCCTCGCCGACGTAGCTGTCTTCCGGCCCGGCGATGATGCCGAAGGCGCGGTGCCCAGCGGCAAGCAGGTGCTTGACCAGTTCGCGTTCGCCCGACGCGGAATCGCAGCAGACGCTTGCTGCTGGAGCTGTATCGCCGACGCGGTTGTAGAGAATGATCGGAGTGCCGCGGTCATTGAACTGCTCGATCTGTTCGTCCGTCAGCCGGGCGGCGACGATGGCGCCGTCGACCCGGTAGGGCCATACCTGGTCGAGGACCTCGTCAACATCGGACTCCGCCGCAAGGCTGAACAGCAAGACCCGGTTGCCGACTGCGGAAAGGCGCTGCGTTAGTTCGGCGAGGACTTCCGGGTAGTTGAGATTGGTCAGGTTGGAGATAACCACCGCGATCAGGTTCGTACGCTTCGTGATCAGGCCGCGGGCAAAGGCATTCGGCTGATAGCCGAGCTGCTTTGCTGCGCGCATGATCTTCTCGCGAGTCTTGGGCGCAACGGATGCGCCCTTCCTGAAAGCACGGCTGACCGCCGACTGGGAGACCCCAGCCAGTTCGGCAACATCATACGAGGTTGCCCCCGTCGTCTCAGAGAGCTTCTTGTTTGCCATAACGCCTCACCCGGATGTCAGCCTGCTCCTTGTGACCAGCAAAGCCTTCGATCGCGCAGAGGCGAGAACAATATTCTCCCACCATCGCGCTGGCCTCGTCGGTCAGCACGCGCTGATAGGTACACGTCTTGATAAACTTGCCAACCCACAGGCCGCCGGTGAAGCGGGCGTTCTTCCGGGTGGGTAGCGTATGGTTCGTGCCGATGACCTTGTCGCCATAGGAAACGTTGGTGCGCGCGCCCAGAAACAGCGCGCCGTAGTTTTTCATGTTGGCGAGGAAAAAATCGGGATCCTGCGTCATTACCTGAACATGCTCGGATGCGATCTCATCCGCGATTTGAACCATCTCCTCGTAGCTGTCGGCAATGATCACCTGGCCATAATCGGCCCATGCCTTTGCCGCGATCGGGGCGGTCGGCAGGACCGTCAACTGCCGCTCGATTTCGGCTATCGTTTCCGTCGCCAACTTTTCCGAATTGGTCAGCAGGATCGCCGGGGAATTGAGTCCATGCTCGGCCTGACCGAGCAGGTCTGCTGCGCAAAGCTCTCCGTCGACGGTCTCATCGGCTATCACAAGCGTTTCCGTCGGTCCGGCAAGCAGATCGATCCCCACTCGCCCGAACAACTGCCGCTTGGCTTCGGCCACGAAGGCATTGCCGGGACCGACGATCATGTCGACCGGCGCGATTGTCTCCGTGCCCAGGGCCATCGCGGCAATGGCCTGGACACCGCCGACGCAATAAATCTCGTCCGCGCCTGCCATGTGCATCGCCACCACGATCGCCGGATTGGGTTTGCCCTGATAGGGAGGCGCGACGGACACTACCCGTGACACCCCGGCGACCTTGGCGGTCACGACACTCATATGGGCAGATGCGACCAGCGGATATTTTCCACCGGGCACGTAGCAACCGACCGAACTGACCGGCAGATTCTTGTGGCCGAGCACGACACCGGGCAGCGTTTCAACCTCGACATCCTGAAGAGACGCGCGCTGCACCTGCGCGAAATTGCGGACCTGTGCCTGCGCAAAGGCAATGTCGTCGATTGTTTGCTGGTCCAGTGCTGCGTAGGCTTCTTCGATCTGCGTGCTCGAGAGGCGGAAATCCTCGGGAGACCACGCATCGAACTTTGCCGACCAGTCGCGCATAGCTGCGTCGCCGCGTCGCTTGATGTCAAGGATGATCGCCTCGACCGTCGAGCGGACCTGCGCATCCGCTTCGGCTGCAGCGTCTTCGGTAATGCCGGTCTTTAGAAAGCGTGCCACGCCGAACTCTCCCTTCTCATGCGAATCGTGATTGTCCGCGGCGGTATGATATAATGACTGCGAAGGCAATAAGGCATCCGGCCACCCCGATGGCTCTTTGAGCATGCAAACATGAGGCTGCCAGCCTCTTGGCGACAGAATTTTGGCGATTGTAAGGGTGATGAGTTGCAAAACAAATTGCTTGCGAAGTCAAAAGGCGACATCCTTCGGGTTCGGCGGGTGCCGCGCTCTAATCCGAGAAGGGAAAGTCTATGTCCGTTGTGGCGGTGTTAGCAGCACTTATCCTCGCTGCTGGTCCGGGCGGCATACCGGCTACCCTCGCGCTTCCGCCTGCCTCTGCCCCTGCAGATCAGCGCACGAACGATCAGGGCGGCGTCGAGCTCAGAAGCTTGCGGGACATCACCATCAAGGTGCTGCGCGCCCGGCGTTATGGCTCAAAGCTGCAGATCGTCACGGATCTGGCGCAAGGTCTGAACGCGAAGGCTTATGCTGAGCGGTTCTTCGGTGGGGGCAAAGCGGCCTATTCGAGCGTTCTGGCCAGCTACCGTTCCGATGGACTGCGGCTCTATACGCGCATCGATGTTCCTCATGCCCCGCCGCCCGCAGGTGGCTATCCCGTCATCGTTTTCCTCCACGGCTGGGTGGGATACGAGGCGGCGCGAGACTTTCATTTCTCGTACACGCCCGCATCCATGTATGCGGAAATGATCGACGCCTATGCCAAGGCCGGGTTTGTCGTGGTGACACCGGGCTACCGCGGGCATGGCACCGTCAATGGACGCGTGGCCGATGGGCGCGCATCTATGGCAGCATGGGACAATGCGACCCATCTGGCCCCCATCTTCTATGCGATCGACGCCCTCAACTTGATCGACGGGCTCGACAGCATCGCACGGCTTGACTGGCGGCCCTTTGGCCGTTCGGCGCACCATGTCAGACTCAATCTGACGCGATTGTCGGTCGCCGGCCATTCCCAAGGCGGCGATGCTGCGCTGACCTTGCTGGCGATTTCGGGCAGAGGTTCGCGCGTCGTTCATCGACCGCGCGCCGGATCGATCATGTCCGGAACATTCGCTGACCGCTTCACGCAGGTCGAGACCTATCGTCCGATGGCCGAATCCAGCGAGGCGTTTCTATCTGGCGATGGTACCTGGACAGGTTCGGCGCGAGGTGCGAACGGCGCGATCAATCCCCACTTTGTGTTTGCCTGGCCGAACGAGAGCATCGAGACACTCGATCCCGGACAGTGGAGCTGGCAGAAGCAGCGGTTCGGTGCGGTTAGCGTCTGTACGGTCGTGCGCTCAGGTTTTTCCGAAATGTATCAGAGATTTAGATATCAGGTTGCGGATATGGCATCGCTGAAGCTCACCGGCGCACCTGATGAGGCGCGCAAGGACTGCGGGCTTCGGCAGGATGGCGCGCTCGCCAGAGTTCTGCCGCAGATCGGTGGTTTCCGTAGCGAGGCGTTCATCACCGCGCGGGTGTCACTCCACTTCTCCGACAGGGACTACTATTCCTTGCCTGAGTGGAATTACGATCTGTGCGCAAGGATCAAGCGCTCGGGTGGCCGTTGCGAGGCATTCGAGTATCCTGGCAGCACACATACCCTTCGGCTCAGCCGCTACAGCTGGTTCTCGCCCCCCGGATCCCGCGAAGCGTACACGCAGATCGTCAGCCGGGACCTGGCTGCGTTCCGCTGAGTTCGCACAATAAGCGCTTGCTCCGGCTAAATGCATTCGCAGTCAATTTGCCGTTGACACATCATTGCATTCGCAGTCATTTACAGCCAAGCGCGAATCAGGGGCGCAAAGGGGAGCTTTTGACCATGACTCATTTTCAACGCGGCATCATGTTCTGCGGGGTGGCGATCGCCGCCCTTTGCGCAGCGTCGCCGGCAATGGCGCAGGAGAAGAAGAAGTCTGACGACGACAGCCGTTTTGGCGGCGAGATCATCGTCACCGCGACGAAGCGTGCGGAGAATGTGCAGTCGATCCCGGCCGCAGTGACCGCGCTTGGCGAGGAATCTCTGAAATCCGCCGGTATTGTCGACCCGACCCGGATCGGCATGGCTGTACCGGGCGTCCGGATCGGCTTTTCCGGCACGGAAGCCCGTGTGGCCATTCGCGGCGCGCGCACCAACAATGTGGGGCCGCAGGCGCAGCAAGTGGTCGGCGTGTTCAATGATGGTGCCTATGTCGCGACGGTTGGTCAGGTCATGGCGGCCTATCTCGACGTGAACCGGATTGAAGTCCTGCGTGGCCCGCAGGGTACCCTCTATGGGCGCAACACTTTTGCTGGTGCGATCAACATCATTTCCAACGAGCCGAAGTTCGATCAGATTTCCGGCAACGCGCAACTGACCTACGGTGACTACAATCGCATCCGCGGTGAAGCTGCTCTCAACCTGCCCATCTCCGACACCTTCGCGATCCGCGTTTCGGCACTCGGCGAAAAGCACGACGGATACATCGTGAACACGTTCCTCGATGGTCCTTCGGACGACCTGCGTAACGAGAATGTGCAGATCGGACGAATCACGGCCAAGTGGAAGCCGTCGAGCTCCTTCGATGCGACAGTCCGCTACACGAAGTACAATCGCGACATCAACAACGATGGCCCCTACGGCTATACCCAGATCGGTTGTTACCAGAACCTAGGCGATCCGACGACGGCCACCGGCCTTTCCGCCACAGGCGTGTACCGTTCAGGCCATTGCTTCCGGCCCGGTCCCGACTCTGCCGCCTCGACGGGGCCGACCGGTGCATCCAAGGTGACCGACGTCAGCCCCTACAACATTTCGCGTGATGGTCCGTCGCGCGGTCTTGCGAAGGGCGATGATGTCAATCTGCAGTTGAATTACGATTTTGGTCCGGCGACCGTGAGCTTCATCGGTGCGTACAACAAGTACCGTTCACTGTCCTACTACGATCCCGATTACTCCGATGGCTATCATTATGGCCAATACGGCCAGGACTCGCTGAACAATTTCTTCGCCGGTTACGATAACGAGCAAAAGACCTATTCTACCGAACTTCGGATCGCGTCGAATGGCGAGACACGCTTCAAGTGGCTGGTTGGTGGATATTATTTCAAGCAATCGTCAAATAATGACTTCGGTTATCTGGCGAACGGTAAGTACACGCGCTACAACACCAACATCCGCGACGCCTTCGTTTCGGAATCCAAGGCCGTCTTTGCCAATGGCTCATTCCAACTCTTAGAGGGCCTGCGGGTGTCCGGCGGTATCCGCTACAACAATGATACCCAGAAGCTGATCGGTGGCGCCAATGGCGGCGGCGGCAACAAGGTGCTGTGGAAGGCTGGCCTCGAATATGTGCCGGCACCTGACATCCTGCTTTATGCCAACGTATCGACCGGTTACCGGGTCGGCGGCGTGAACGGCGCGCAGCTTGTCGCGGCAGGCGCCCCGGCTGTCTTCGGTCCTGAAACGGTTACAGCTTATGAAGCGGGCTTCAAGACGCAGCTGTTCGACCGCACTCTGACTCTCAATGGCTCGCTGTTCGTCAACCGCTACCGCAACATGCAGGCGCAGTCGTTCGTTTCCGCCTGCCTTGATCCCAACAATCCCGCTTCGTGCATCGCATCCGAGTTCACCAGCAATGGTGGCGAGATCAATTCGAAGGGCATGGAGATCGAGTTCAACTGGCGTCCTGGCAAGAGCTTCTTTGCGAATGGCTCGGTCTCGCTGCTTGATGCCAAGTTCGGAAACTATCTCGTCAGCCGCCTGAACGGACTTGGCAACTTTCAGGGACGACAGGACGTCACCCGCACCAATGCGCAGATCATCGCTGCGGGCGGCACACCTGGCTTACAGCTGCGCGGCTGGCGACCAGCGCTTGCTCCGACCCTCTCTGCCACGATGACGACGGGCTATGTCTTCGATATCGACGACAACAACTCGATCACGCCGATGGCGCAGATCTACTACTCGAACAAATACTGGAGCTACGACTACAACCTACCCGGTTCGGATCAGTCGGCCTATGCCAAGCTGGACTTGCGGCTGACCTGGCGCAACAAGGCCAAGGGGCTGACGGTCGAGGGATTTGTCGAGAACGTCACCAATAAGGCGGTTCTCGTGCGTTCGGTGATCTTCAAGCCCGACGAGGCCAACTTCCCGACCGCGTCAATCCAGGCAAACTACGGCGATCCCCGCATCTGGGGCGTGCGGGTTGGTGTGAGCTTCTAAAAGAAACTGCTCCCGGGGTCTGCGCAGGCTGCCCCGGGAGCATTTCATGATACAGCGCCGGGTGTGTCCTTAGTGGACAGGGGAGTGGCATGGCTGAATTCGGGTTGCTGAACTGGGCCATTGTCATCGCCTATCTCTGCGGCACCGTTGCGATTGGCTTGTTCGCAAGCCGCGGTGTGACCAGCGCTTCAGACTTCCAGCTCGGTTCCCGCAACATGCCATGGTGGGCGCTCGGCATTTCCGTCGTCGCCACCTACGTCAGCGCCCTATCGTTTCTCGGCGCTCCGGCATGGGCCTACAGCGATGGCATGGCGGCCCTTGCGATCCACATGAACTACCCACTCGTGGTGTTCGCTGTAGTTACCGTCTTGTTGCCCTTCTTCTACAACAGCGGTGCGCCGTCGATCTATGAGTACCTCGAACATCGCTTCGGGGTAGCCACGCGTTCCGTCCTCGCGCTCATCTTCATGTTTTCGCAGGTCATCACGTCCGCCTCGATCGTGGTGGCGGCGTCCGTCGTAACCACCTTCATCACCGGCATCGATGTCCACACCAGCATCCTGATCATCACGGCGCTTGTGCTGGGCTACACCATGGTCGGCGGCCTCGAGGCGGTGATCTGGACCGATGTGCTGCAAGCTTCGATCCTGTTCGCCGGGGCAGCGGTCGTGCTGTGGAACCTGCTCCACGGCCCCATTCCGCTGGGCGATGCCCTGCACCAGCTGCGCGCCGCCGGCAAACTCGAAGCGCTCAACACTCACCTCGATTTCACCATTGCCCCAACGGTTTGGGCAGGTGTCGGCGCAATGACCTTATACCACATTACGGTCTACGGCGCGAACCAGATGATGGTGCAGCGTGCGCTTGCGGCCAAGACGATCGGCGATGCGAAGAAGAGCTATCTGACGATGGGCTACGCTGGTTTCGTGATCTACTTCACGTTCTTTCTCATCGGTGCCTTGCTCTACGTCCACTTCCGCGGGGTGCCATTCAGACAGCCGAACGAGATCATTCTGGTTTATGCTCAGAGCCTGCAGATTCCGGGCCTCATGGGCCTGCTGGCGGCGGCGATCCTGTCTGCAACGATGTCGGCGCTCTCAGCTTCGTTCAATTCGCTCGCTACGACTTCGGTTGCAGACTTCTACCAACGTTTCTTCAACCGCACAGGTACCGACCGGCAGTATCTCTGGGCCTCGCGCGCGTTCACGCTGATGTGGGGTGTCATCTCGCTCCCGATTTCCTATGCCTTTGTCGGCAGCGGCGGGTCGATCCTCGAGCGACTCACCGAAGTCGGTTCGTTCTTCGTGGGAGCGCAGCTCGCGACATTCGGCCTCGGTGCTTTCTCCAAGCACACCACGCAGGAAGGTTTGCTGATCGGCATCGCGGCCAGTTTCAGCACGCTGGCGGTCGTCGTCTACGGCTTCCCTCCGCTCGGGCTTGCGGCGATCCATGTGGCATGGCCCTGGTATGTGGTGATCGGTGGCGGCGCGAATATCGCGGTCACCCTGCTCGCCAGCCTGATCCTGCGCGGTCGTCAGGGCGAGTGGCATGAATACTCGGTTCCCGGCCAAAGGCTGCGCTTCGCGCGGGAAGGGCTGCCAGAGAAGCAGGATGGCTGGTACGTGGTGCCGGGCAAGGTGGACGGGCCCGTCTGGGGACTTCTGGTCTGGTTCGGCCTCATCGTCCTGTTCCTCACGTTCTTCCAGACACTCGGCTGACCCGATTGAACACGGCGCTCGACCGGCAAGAAGCAATCCGCAACGCCAAGTCGGTCGTGCGCGCCTATCATGATGCCCTAGATGTGGCAGAGGTGAGTCATCTCGGCGACCTGCTGCGGCGCTTCGTCTCTGCCGACTACCGCTGGCGGGGGAGCTATCCGCTGGGCGAAGGGCTTTATGCTGATCAGGTCCAAGCGACCGTCCTCGAACCGCTCTGGCAAGCCTTTCCGACGCGGCAATGGCGGCGCGATATCTTCTTTGCCGGCCAAAATGACGCCGGAAACCCTGCCGAGGTCTGGACCTGCAGCATGGGGCACCTGATGGGGCTGTTCGATCGCCCATGGCTCGGCATTCCCCCGACGGGGCGGATTGCCTCGCTGCGCTTTGCCGAGTTCCATCAGGTGCGCGGTGATCGCATTGTCCAGACCGGCCTGTTCCTGGATGTGATCGGATTGATGCAGCAGGCAGGCTGCAATCCTATGCCGCCCGCGACCGGCTGCTACTTTGTCTATCCGGGGCCTAGGACGCATGACGGCCTGCTGTTCGGGGACAGCGATCCTGCCGAAGGCGTCGCAACCCTAGCCCTGCTCAATCGTATGATCGCGGATCTCGACGCGCTGAACCGCAGCGGACAGGATCGTTGTCCGCCCGAGTATCTGGCCCGGACGTGGCACACGGACATGGTCTGGTACGGGCCGGCCGGGATCGGCGCGAGCATGTCCATCCCGCGCTATCAGCACCAGCACCAGCATCCGTTCCGCGAAGGCCTCACCGACAAGGTCTACCACGGCCATGTCGCGCGGCTTGCTGAAGGCACTTATGCAGGGTTTTTCGGCTGGCCCAATCTCACCAATCGCCCGACTGGCGGCTTTCTCGGCCTGCCGGCATCGGGGATCGCAAGCGAGATGCGCGTCGTCGACATCTATCGCCGCGAAGGGGACCGGCTGGCCGAGAACTGGGTGTTCATCGACATCCCCTGGTATCTCAAGCAGCAGGGCCTCGATATCTTTGCCCGAATGCGGGAGCTGGGCTAGCCCCCCAGCCCATCCGGCACGCTGATCGCCGTGAGATTTCGGGCCTTGTTGAACTCGCGCAGCCTCGCCAGCACATCGACTCCGACTTGTGCATAGAGATCAAGCAGATCGACCAGAACCCAGTTTTCGCGGATCAGCCCGCCTTCAAGGCGCCAGAAATCGAGGCTGCGCAGGAGAACCTCACGGCCAGCGGGTGCGATGCCCATCCAGCCATCGTGACTGAGTGTCAGCCGCATGTTTGGCCATCCGGTTTCGCAGACGTAGCTTCCTTCACCGACCCAGTGCGACATCAGATCGCCCATAGCATCGAGCTTGCGATCGGGCATGGCGCGCAGGAACGGGATCTGATGCCAGTTGCGAAAGCCGGGAATGCCGCGTGCCGTCCCGATTCCGGCGGGGCCGTACCAGTTGAAACGGGGGTGCCAGTACTTCCCGAGCTGCATGACAGCTGGATCCGGATTGGCCGGATGACGGCAGAGATCCTCGAGCATGGCCACGACATGATCGAACGCGTGGCGGCCGTCTCCCGATACGGTCAGGCCATCGCCGCTCATCGGTGCGGGGGTGCAGAGATAGGCACCCAGCTGCGGGGCCATGGGCCAGGCCTTTGCCTGCATCATCAGTTCGGGGATATCCCAGATCGCCTGAACCTCAGCGACGCGGTCGTTCTCGATGCGGAAAAACTCGTGGTAGCGCATGTGGGCGAGGTGGCCCGTCGGCGGAATATCGAGAAATGGGGCCACAAACGTGCCCATGTAGTTGCCCATGCAGCCGATCCAGTCCGCGCCTTCGGGGGTGGCTCCGGCGAGCACGATCATGTCGCGCCGCTCAAGATCGGGCATGGCGCGCATCAGTGGCACGAGGCAGTGCTCAGCGTAGTCTGCCGAACCAGTGAGATCGCCGAAGGGGTGACACATGTGAACCACCGCATTCTCGGAAAATGTCGCCTTGAGCGCCGCCACTGCGCCCTGCGGTTCTGCTGCCGCGAGAGCCGACCGGAGGGGGGCGATTGCGGACTTGAGGTGTGCAGTTGACATGGGGGTTCCTTGCTGATGATGCGGGTCTGAGCGGCTGAAAGGTTCGCTGGTCATGGCTCCGCAGTGTCGGGCAGCTTATAAAATTCTACGGCAGTGTCGTGGAACAGCCGTTGCTGTTCGAAACCGGACAGCCCCGCCGTCATCCTGAGATAACGCCGCCAGACCTGCACATAAGGTGTCGCCAGCTTCTCTACAGGGAAGTTCGAGCCGAAGGCGATCCGCTCTGGCCCGAAGGCATCGAGCATGGTGTGGAATTGCTCGCGAACGCTTGCTGCTGACCACGCCTTGTCAAACATGCCAAAGCCGGAAACCTTGCAGATCACATTGGGCAGGGCTGCCAGCAGGCGGATTCCGTGCTTCCAGATCGCGCGTCCCTGCGGTGAAAAATCGCTGAGACTTCCGCCGTGACACAAGGCCACCCGCACGTTCGGCACTTTGGCCAGAAGCCCTGCGGCGCGCTCCATCTGCGCGGGGATCAATTGCAGGTCGAAGCTGAGGCCGAGTTCGGCAAGGCGCTTCAAGCCTGCCTCGAATGCGGGATTCTCCAGCAACGCGTCGCTGCCGGTTGCGCGATCCTCATCCGCACTGCGCCCCACGATCTGGCGAACGCCCCGCAAGGATTCCGCAACACGGTGGCGGTCGAGCCGGGCCTCGAAATCGGGCGCGGTCAGATCGCAGAACGCTACGATAGCGCTAGGCAACCCATGGCGGCGCTGCTGATCCTGCAGCCAGAGCGTTTCAGCCAGTTCATCGCCGCTTTCGACCCCGACCTGGATATGGACGCTCGCCACCACCGGCAAAGTGCCGATATCCTCGCGGAATTCGGGCACGCCATAGTCACGCTGGATCGGCTTTGGATCACCGAAGAAGCGAACCACGCTTTGCTTCATCAGCCACGGATATCGGTGGTCTGCGCCAAGGTCCCACAAGTGGTGGTGGGCATCGATGATTCGGCGGACTTTCATCACACAGGATGGGCTGCGCTCGCCACCTGGCGCATGACCGCAATGTCATCCCAGACCGTAACCTCTTCGCGGACACGGCCGTTGATGATGCGAAAGTGCGACACGGCAAGGATGTGCAGTGGGACGCCTGTGGCCGTTCCATAGCGGCCCGCACCAAGATGATGACCGGACAAGGACCAGCGCACGGCAACGTCGCGGGCATCGCCAAGATAGGGAACCTCGGCAATATGTTCGACACGCAGGCAGGCGCCCAGAATGGCGCTACGGATGCCCTCCTGCCATTCCCATGTCTGATCGGGCCCATAAAGGAACTGCCCCCCCGGAACCCATGCGTTCAGGCGGAAATCGGACAGCTGGCGGGCAAGAGACTGATCGGGCTGCGACCAGCGCGCTTGCAGCAAATCAACAGCAATCCGCGCCGCGGGCGTTTGTGCCTGTGCGTCGGGCAGATCAAACACCGCCGACCAATAAGGCGCGAGCCACGCGACAAGGGATTTACCCACCGCATTGTCCGCAGCGGCCTGGCGACTGGCAACAGCCACAGGATCGAAGCCGAGCTGGGTCACCAGCGCGAGATTGTCCCGGACCAGCCACTCCTCGACGACACGATTCTCTCGGCACAGGCAATCGGCAACTGTGCGGACCAGCACCTTCCGGCCCGTGGCGGGGCCAAAGTCGCTGTCACCCAGATTGGTCATCTTCGAGGTGATCAGGTGAGAAGACAGGAAAGCACCGTCTCCTTCAGCGGACCACACCACGTTGTCACCGTCGAGGCGGCGATCGGGAAAAGCGCGGAGCGTTGCCCAGGTGTTGTCCACTACCGTCTGCGCCCCTGAGATCGGCCCGGCAAGGGTGTGGATCACACAATCCGGCGCATACCATTTCAGGCACAGGTCAACCTCTCGGTCGTGCCAGATCCGTTCGGTGATCCTGATGATATAGTGTGGGAAGTCCACGAACTCCGCATCGAAGCCATGCATGTCCATGCGGCGCTCGCTGCCCGGGTTCATCATCGTGTCGATATCGGTCAAGCTGACCATGGTGATTGGTTGGCTCACTGCAGGCGTTCCTTATTGCGCGGTCCATCCGCCATCGATCACCAGGCTGTGCCCGGTGATCATCGCTGCCGCCGGCGAGGCCAGATAGACGACAGCGGCCGCAATCTGTTCGGCTGTCGCCAGTTGTCCCATCGGGATCATGCGATCGACAAACGCTGCAAACTGCGTATCGGCCAGCATGCCTTCGGTCATCGGCGTTCGGACAAAAGTCGGTGCGATGCAGTTCACGCGGATTCCCGCTGGAGCAAGTTCGACCGCCATCGCCTTGGAAAGGCCCTCGATCGCATGCTTCGTCATGCAATAGACTGTGCGGCGAGGGGAGCCGACATGCCCCATCTGGCTCGTCATGTGGATGATCGTGCCGCCACGCGGCATTGCCCTGGCTACGCTTCTCGCAATCCGGAAAGGCGCCCTGACATTGAGGGTGATCAGCAGGTCCAGCGTTTCGTCGGCAACGTCGACAAAGGGTTCGGGCTGATTGCCCCCGGCATTGTTCACGAGGAGGTCAAATGGATCTGCATCCGCGATTGCCATGAGCAGGTCATCGCCGGTGACATCCATTTCCCAAGCCGTGAAGCTCGGCCCCAATTCTGCCTGCAGTGCCTTCAATTCGAGCGATGGCCGTGCGACACCGACGACCTGCCAGCCGTCCGCTAGGAGGGCGCGGCAGATATCACGACCGAGGCCCTTGCTCGCGCCGGTGACGAGTGCCCGCTTGTCTGCCAAAGTGCCGGTCATCGTGCCTTCAGGGCCAAGCTGGACGGGGCAGTGCATCCCCTCCGCGGACTTGCACCACGATAGCCTGCTTGTTGCCGTTATTGCGCAGACTGCGCGCACTGCCGCGAGGCACAGTGATCGTGTCGCCCGCACCGCATACCGTGGCTTGGGTCCCCAACGTGACCTCCACGTTCCCCTGCTGGATAAACCAGACATCGGCAACGTCCAGGGTGTGGGTGGACAGGAAGGCGCCTGCGGCAAGGCTTACCTCACTAACTGTAAAGCCATGAGGCCATGCGATGGGTTCGGCGCCGATCAGTAGCCGGTCAACCAATCCCACGCTTCCAGCAAAGAGCCCGGCCGGACGAGTGGCGCGATGGCGGATCACGCAGCGTTCAAGAGCTGCGGAATCGACCCGGGTCAACATGTCGATCTGTTTGCGGCTCGTGACCGGCATGATCCTGGCCCCTTCCGGAACGGCTTCTCCCCTTCCGGTGTCGATCAGGGTCCCATCTTCCAGAAGGACCAGTCCGAAGTCCTTGGCCATATCGAACACATAGGGTGCCCAGAGAACATGCCCCGGATCATCCCCGCCCAGAACCGCCCACAGGAATCCTTCTTCCTCGCCGATGTTCTCGAAGCCGCGGAACAACTGCGTCGGAATGGAGATCAGATCGCCCGGCCCAAGGAGGACTTCGCCATCGTCCCCATGTTCGCCGGACATGAACCGCCACTTGCCAGAATGGACGTAAAAGACCTCTACCGTCTCGTGACTGTGTTGAGAATTCAGGCACTTGGGTGGTTGCCGTGCGCCGCCGATATTGAAGCCATGCGCTTCGTTGATGTGGACGAATTGGTTGGGATTCTCTGCCACCCCGGGGCCGATGATGGTGAAGTTCTCCTTCTGGTCGGAACCAGGAGATCGGGTGTCGATGAAGGCATCCCGGCACGGCGCGAGATCGGCATAGCGCACGATCCTTGCCTCGAGCGTGTCGTGAGTGGCGGAGGAGATTGTCGTGTCATCCATGCTGGCTTGGCTCCGCATCGTCATCCAACGCCGATTTCGGCTGCGACTGTAGGGATGTTTAAGTTGCTCTCTCCAGAGACCCGGCCTCTCGAAGCATGCTGTCGAACGCCTGGAATGGGGCAGGCCCGTGTCAGGCTTAGCCGTAGCAAGCCGCAGTTGTTCTGATTGCCCACAGGCATTGCATCGTCCCCATCTGGTTGTTCCACTATAAGATGGCGAAAATGCATTCGCAGTCAATTCAAAATTGTAGCGAGGGCCGAGATTCGGACGAGGGCGATAGATTGTGACCCGGAACAGCGCTCGGCAAGCCGCAGCCCTGCTGCTGCAGGTTGCGTAAAATCCCTCTTGCAAATGCACAACGATGGAGCAGTCGGCGATTTCTCCCCCCTACCAAACTGTCTTGCGCGGCACCAATACTGACCCATTGCGATCTGGGGTAGCCTACGCCGGGTACGGCTGGCGGCATTGAGTATGGAGCCTTGCCCCCTTTTGGGCGCCCATGCTCTGTTGCTGCTTGTACCGCGGCGATACTCTATATATGACTGCGAATGCATACATTGAGTCATGTTGATGGAGAAACCTTCGATGACAGGCAATCTCGCGACGGCACGCGCATTTTTCGAAGCTTGCGAAACTGGGCAAGGTTGGGCGGCGTGCAAGCCATTCTGCCAAACGGATGCAGGATTCTCCGCGCAATCAGGAGCAATCGCGGAGATCACGACGCTTGCTGATTACGCAGACTGGATGCGCGGCCTGCTGACTATGCTTACCGATGGCAGCTACGAACTGACCGCTTTCGCTGAAGATTCCGAGCGGAACACCGTGGCGGCCTGCGCCGTGTTCACCGGCACGCATGACGGGGCCAATGGTCCAGTTCCGGCAACCGGAATGAGAGCAAAGTCCGACTACGCCTACATCATCCAGTTCGAGGGCGGCAAGATCAGCCACATGACCAAGATCTGGAACGACGGCTGGGCACTTAAGCAGCTCGGCTGGGCCTAGGGACGAAGGAGCCGACAAAGGGCTGTCTTCGCCGACGTGTCTGATGCCGCTGCGCCGCCGATTGGCAGCACGGCCAGGGTGCGCGACGTGCTGCGCGGCCAGCGCGGCAGACCAGCAGCTTCGGGTCGGCCGGTCCGCGCGAAATTCAGCCAGTATTGCTGGATCTGCTGAGCCAAGGCAGCATCCTGGGCTGAAGCTGGCAGCCAGTCGTCGGCTGTTCCAAACACATAGGGGATCTCTGCGCCATGATAGGCGCCGAGGTTATGAGCACCCGGACGGACGCGCATGAACCGGTAAAGATGGACTGTCTGGCCGCCCGCCGCCGTTGCTGCCGCCATGCGCGCGGCAGGGCAGTGGAAGGCCTTGCCGGAACTGACGGCATCGACCTTGCTGGCCAGATCACCGCCCAACTGCGCAGTCCAGCGCCGTACTGCCCGGCGCCGGTACAGAGGCAGCCCGCGCAATTCTTTCGCTAGCGCAGCGTGCAAGCCGACTTCATCGGCCGGAAGGTACATGCGGTACTCATTGGCATTACTGCCGATCAGCAGCGGTACTTGGGAACGATGCGGCACTGGGGCGACCGGCGTATAAAAATGGCCCCGGAGCTTGCGATCCTGCAGCGCAACGATCTCCTGCCAATGCAGCGCGCGCAGCTGCTCTGCCGTGATCGCGGGACTGAACAGCCTCGCTGCGAAGTTCCTTGCGGCGGGCAGACTGGTCACGCCATCGGGCGCGAGGTAGCCACTCTCTATGATCGCGCGCGCAAATAGGCCGCGTACTTGCGGCATTGCTGCGAGCAGGGCGATATCGGTTCCCCCGGCGGACTCGCCGGACACCGTTACATTAGCCGGATCGCCGCCGAACGCAGCGATATGTGCTCTGATCCAGCGCAGCGCGGCGATCTGGTCTAGCAGACCCTGCCGCCCGCCTGCCCCTGCCCCGTCTCTTTCCGACCCTAGCGAAGGGTGCGCGAAAAAGCCGAGCAACCCGAGACGGTAGGCGATCGTGACGATCACCACCCCCTCGCGAGCCAGCGGTCCGCCACGATAGTTCGGTTCGTAGGCATAGCCGTTCTCGTTCGAACCGCCGTGGATCCAGACCATGACCGGCAGGCGCGCGCCGACGCGTGGCTGCGGTGTCCAAATGTTGAGGTAGAGGCAGTCCTCGCTGAGGCGCGAGATGGGTGGCACAACTGCGGGGTCGGCACCCATCGCTTTAGCGAGACGGCGATACCAGCGGGTATTGCCATCGCCTTGCGGACAAGCGGGGGCAAACTCGGTGGCGTCCACTGTGCCTGCAGGGTACCCTAATGGCTGAGGTGCTTTCCAGCGCAGCGGGCCGACTGGGGGTTGTGCGTAGGCGATCCCGCGGAACGAGGCGACGCCATCCGCTTCGCCGACACCTAGCAGGATCTGCTTGCCGATGCGGACGCTCGGCGCACCGTCGGCCCGAGCCGCACCAGGCAGCAACGCCGCAAGGAGAAGCAGTACCTGCCAGATCCGTCGGTGCCGCATCATGGCCTTCGCGCCTAGATGAACGGCAGCTCGACAAGCCGGGCCGCGGTCACACCACCGCCCCGCATGATCTCGACCGTATCGCCCGCCTGCGCTTCCACTGCGATCAGCGCATACCCGATGTTCGCAGTCAGGCGCGGCGACCACACGCAGTTGGTCATCACTCCGACCTTTGTCCCGTGCAGCAGGATGTCCTCGTGAGTAAAGCCCAGCGGCGCGGGCGTCTCGCCCTGGAGTATCAAGCCAAGCTGATGGCGGCGGGGCCCCTCCTGCGCGATCCGGCGCAGCGCGGCGATACCCAGCGTGTCATCCGGCACATCGAGGTTCACGTATTTCCCGAGGCGCACCTCGAATGGATTGGTGTTCGCATCGGTATCCCCGCCTACCGAGAGCAATCCGCTTTCGGTGCGCTCGGCTGACGTCGGCGCGCCGGGGCCGATGCCGTGGGGTTGGCCTGCTTCCCTGAAGATGTTCCACAACCGCGTGCCGTGACGGCCATCGCGCAGATAGATCTCGAAACCGCCCTGCTTCGACCAGCCTGAGCGCTGCACCGTCACCGGAATGCCCTCGACCTCGGCATCGCGGAACCAGAAGTATTTGAGGCCGCGCACCCAATCGCCCATCACCGACGCGACGACCGCTTCCGCCTTTGGGCCCTGCAGCGCCATCGGCGAAACATCGGGCTCGCTCACCTCCACATCGAGGCCGCGTTCCGCGACGATGGCATTGGCCCAGAACCAGATGTCGCTGTCGGCGATCGAGAACCAGTAGAGATCATCAGCGTGTTTCAGGAGGATCGGATCGTTGATCACCGTGCCCCGGTGATTGCACAGCGGCGCATACTTGCCCTGGCCCTGCTTACAGGTGGAAATGTCACGCGCGGTGAGCATCTGGGCGAGGCGTCCCGCATCGGGGCCCTCGAGCTGGACCTGCCGCTCAACGCCGACATCCCACTGCGAAACGCCCTCTATCAGACGCCAATACTCGGCTTCCGGATCGCCATAGGTCGTGGGCATGATCATACGATTGTAGATGCTGGCAGAGGTCATGCCTTCCGCCACCGTCGCCTCGTAGAACGGCGATGTACGCAGGCGCGCTGTCGGAAACACGGCTACCATGGCGCTCTCCCTGAGCTCTTCAGTTTGACAATGCTTGGCAGCGGGGCACCCCTGATGGCAACCGACGATTGGGCCAAGAGGGTATAAGTTACCCTAATGTTTGCAGATTCTAGAGGGACTGCACGATCTGAATTGCCCGTTATATGTTCGCGGGGAAGGAGCAGTAGGGCCGGGCGTTCGACAAATGCACGCCTAGATTCCTGCGCGGAATTGCGATCGCAGTTCTTGCCATTGGGTGCCGTCGAGACGTCGCTATCGACTTGCTACCGCTATGCGGCGTCCGGCTTCTGGCAGCAACCGACCGATGCCGTTGAAAAAGTCGGTCTTGCAGTCGGGGTGATGGTCTGATTCAGCATCAGAATGCTGAAGGACGCCAAGCGATGATGGGCGAGCGCCGGATGGCGCAGGAGGCCCTGTTCTACGAGTTCAGCCTGGATCGGCACGTTCCGGCCGACCATCTGCTGCGAGCGATCGACCGGTTCGTGGACCTGTCTGGCCTGCGCGAGCACCTGCGAGGGTTCTACAGCGCGATCGGCCGCCCCTCGATCGACCCCGAGCTGATGCTGCGGATGCTGATCGTGGGGTACTGCTTCGGCATCAGGTCGGAACGCCGCCTTTGCGAGGAGGTGCACCTCAACCTGGCTTACCGCTGGTTCTGCCGCCTGGGGCTCGACGGCGACGTGCCGGATCACTCGACCTTCTCGAAGAACCGCCATGGTCGTTTCCGGGAGAGCGACCTGTTCCGCCAGCTGTTCGAAGCCACCGTGCGGCGCTGCATCGAGGAAGGACTGGTCGGCGGTGACGGCTTTGCTGTCGATGCCAGCCTGATCCGGGCCGAAGCCAACCGGCAGACTTATGTCGAGGGTACGCAAGGCCTGCCCGCCGATCCGCAAAGCCGTGCTGTCGAGGAGTACCTGGCCGTACTCGACGATGCTGCTTTCGGCGGCGCAACGCCGGTCGAGCCCAAGCGCGTTTCGCCTGTCGATCCTGCGGCCCGCTATACTCAGGCGCACGGCAACCGCGCCGACTTCTGCTATGCCACCAACTACCTGATCGACGTCGACAACGCGGTGATTGTGGAGGTCGAGGCGAGCACGGCGGTGCGCCAGGCCGAGGTTACCGCAGCCAAGCGGATGATCGAGCGGGCAGCCGACCGCCATGGCCTATGGCCTCGCAAGCTGATCGGCGACACCGGCTATGGTTCTGCCGGCATGCTCGCATGGCTCGTGCACGAGCGCGGCATCGAGCCGCACGTGCCCGTCTTCGACAAGTCCGCCAGGAGCGATGGCGCTTTCGAGCGCAGCGACTTCGCCTTTGATCACGAGGATGACAGCTACATCTGCCCGGCCGGCAAGCGCCTGAGGCCGCGCAACCGCAACTTCGCCTCGCCGCGCCCGGAAGCCGACCAGGACGGCTTCATCCGTTACCGAGCCCGGCAGCAGGACTGCACCAGTTGCGCCCTCAAGCCGCAATGCACACCCATCCTGCCGGCGCGCAAGGTGACCCGTTCCATCCACGAGGGCGCGCGCGATCTGGCTCGGGCTCTGTCGCGCGAAGACGAATGGATCACCTCGCGCCGAGAACGCAAGAAGGTCGAGATGCTGTTTGCCCACCTCAAGCGCATCATGCGGCTCGAGCGGCTGCGATTACGCGGACCCAATGGCGCCAGAGACGAATTCCACCTCGCTGCAGCCGCCCAGAACCTGCGCAAGCTCGCCAAGATCAGCCTCGCCAGACAGCTGGCGATGGCATGAGGTCAGGCGACCCTGCTTAACCGTCTCGATCAGCACCCTTCGCTTCGCAGTGAAGGCGACTTTTTCAACGGCATCGGCTTGTTTCCGTCGCTCGCCATCGGCGTCGGCCACTGGGCAGCCACTTCCTGCAGGTCCGGGCCACCCGCACCGCGCTCGGCACGTTTCGAGTTCGGCCCGCCCGTGATCGCTTTCGGCGTCGGCCAGTCCCGGGCAAGCCGGTCGAGGCCTTTCTCGTCCTTCCGGTCCCCGCCACGGCTCCTGAAACTGTCGGTCTGCGGTGTCGGCCAGAGCCTGAGAAACTCCGTCCTGTTGCAGCCACTCGACCGCGATCCCGAGCAGGCGCGCGGGGTCGGCCAGTTCGTCGCCCTCGCGGAGGGCAAGGATGAACAGGCGTTCGCGCCGGTGCGGTGCGCCGACTTCCGCCGCCGTAAACAGTCCTGCCGCAAGGACGTAGCCCATGCCGACCAGGTCTCGGGCGACTTCGGGAAATCCGAGGCGCAGATGATTGGCGACATTTTCGAGGAAGATGATTCCGGGATCGCATTCCCGGATGATGCGGGCGACGTGCGGCCAGAGATGGCGCGGATCGGCCTCGCCGAGGCGGCGGCCGGCGACCGAGAACGGCTGGCATGGATAGCCCGCAGTGAGGATATCCACGAGGCCGCGCCAAGGTCGGCCGTCGAAGGTTGTAAGGTCGTCCCAGACAGGCGCCGGATCCAGGGCTTTGTCTTCCATCCGCGCGACGAGAGTGGCTGCTGCGAAGGCTTCCCGCTCGACGTAACCCACAGTGCGATAGCCGGGACAGGCGATGTGGAGACCGAGATCGAGGCCGCCTGCACCTGCGCACAGGGAGAGGCCGTCAAGGCGTGCGTCGTCGCTCCCCGGACCGCGCCCGGGGGAAGATAGAGCCATGTCATGCACGTTGTTACCGCTGCTGTTCGCTGAGTTCGGCGAAGGTCCGGCCGTCACCCTCAAGGGTGGCCGGTTTGCCGGTGAAGTCCTGCCAGCGCTTGATGGCGACATCGACGTAGGCAGGGTTGAGTTCGATGGCGTGGACCGAGCGACCGGTCATTTCACCAGCAATGATCGTGGTGCCCGAGCCCGAAAATGGCTCGTAGACGGCTTGGCCGGGGCTGGAATTGTTCTCGATCGGGCGCTTCATGCACTCGACCGGCTTCTGGGTGCCGTGACCCGTCTCGTTCTTCTTGGGCTTGGCAATGTGCCAGACAGTGGTCTGCTTGCGGTCACCGGCCCAGTGGCCCTTCGCGCCCTTTTTCACGGCATACCAGCAGGGCTCGTGTTCCCAGTGATAGTCGCCGCGCGAGAGGACCAGCTGACCCTTGTCCCATATGATCTGGCTGCGCAGATGAAAGTCGCAGGCAGCGAGGCTGTCGCCGACCACACCCGCGAAGAGCCCCGCATGCCAGACATAGGCGACATCGCCCGGGAACAATGCCCAGGCCTCGCGCCAGTCGGCCTTGTCGTCGTTCAGCACCTTGCCCTTGGCAGTGCCAGAAGCGGCGACCCCAGCCTTCTCGCGCCAGGCGGGATCGTATTCCACGCCGTAGGGCGGGTCGGTGACCATCAGATGGGGCGATACGCCGTCCAGGGCCTTGGCCACCGTATCGGCATCGATGCTGTCGCCGCAGACGAGCCGGTGCTTGCCGAGCAGCCAGACATCGCCGGGCTTGGCGATGGGGTCGATGGGCGCTTCGGGGATTTCGTCCGGGTCGGTGTTGCCTTCGGTCTTTTCTGCCAGCAGCTTGGCCAGCTCATCGTCCGAGAAGCCGGTCAACATGAGGTCGAAGTCGAAACCCTGCAGATCGCCGAGTTCAACGGCCAGCAGTTCGAGGTCCCAGCCGGCATTCAGCGCCAGCTTGTTGTCGGCGATGACGTAGGCCTTTTTCTGGGCTTCGCTCCAGCCCTTGGCGACCATGGTAGGGATTTGGGTCAGGCCCAGCTTGCGGGCTGCCAGCAGACGGCCATGGCCGGCGATCAGGCCGCCGTCTTCATCGACGAGGATCGGGTTGGTCCAGCCCCATTCCCGGATCGAGGCTGCAATCTGCGCGACCTGTTCGTCCGAGTGCGTGCGGGAGTTGCGCGCATAGGGCGTGATCTTCTCTATCGGCCAGAGCTCGCTGCTCTGGGCCGGCCAGTCTTGGGACATGAAAATTCCGATGAGATCCTGACAGATCAGCCATAGCAGCGATCTTGCCAATTTTTGCCAAAAGTGGTATTCGCGCCCCATGAGCACGATGAACATCTCTTTGCCGGACACGCTGAAGTCGTTCGTCGACCAGCAGGTCAACACCCGAGGTTACGGCACCAGCAGTGAATATGTTCGTGAGCTGATCCGGAAGGATCAGGACATCCAGAAACTGCGCGGCCTCCTGCTGGAAGGCGCGGCATCAGCTCCGACGGCACCTGCCGATGAGACCTATTTTGCCGGGCTTCGCGCCAGGGTCAGCCAGCACGCTGCTTCGTGAAGTCGCTTCCCGTTATCCCTCGCGAACTGGCGAGGCTGGATGCTGAGCAGGCAATCGATCATTATCTCGCCGAAGCTGGTCGCGATGTCGCATTCGGCTTCATCGATGCGCTTGAGGCCACCTACGCGCAGATTGGTGGAAACCCCTCCGGTAGTACGCCGCGATGGGGGCAGGAACTCAATCTACCGGGCCTGCGCAGCCAGAAACTGAAGCGCTATCCCTACCTCGTGTTTTTCATGGCACGTGAGGACCACGTCGACGTCTGGCGCGTCCTGCATGCCCAGCGTGATATTCCGTCGTGGCTTCAGGACAGCGAAGAAGACTGACACCCCAATCCGGGGATCAGATCAGTTCAAGCTCGGTGAGCACCTTGGCGGTGTCGAGCAACTGGTCAGTCCTGACCGTGATCTCGATGGTGAAGCTGTCGGCGGTTGCGCTGGCGTAGACGCCGCCCTCGTAAAGTTCCTGTTCGATCGTCTCGATCACCGCGACGATCCGGCTGCGGTCGAAGTTCTCCGGCAGCGTGCGGATCGCAAGGCGGATGGTGCTGGTGATGCCCGAGCTCATGCGGCGTGAGCCTGCAGGCTGAAGTAGAGGACGAAGCCCTTCAGGTAAGGCAGCCCCTTGGGCATCGCGATCTCGCGGGCGGTTTCACGGTTGATGGTCCAGCCCATCCAGCGGGTGATCGCCGCTTCGATGGCTGCGGTTAGGTCGAGCCCCGCGTGGATGCCGTTGTGGACGTCATCAGCGAAGTGGCGGCCATGGCGGCTATCGAGAAAATCCCGAACCCCTTCGGCCGTGCCTTCGGTTGCCGCCAGCACCGCCGGGAAGGCAATCGCCCAGGCTGTATCCGCATCGGCAAAGGCGCCACTGGTGCCATAAAAGCCCCATGCTTCGTTGGCGGTTGGCAAGGTCGAGTTGGTCATTTGCATCGCTCCGTTTTCGTGAAGCGACTACCGCTCGTATCGCGGCGACTATCCAGTCAATTCGACGGAAATCTGCGACATTCTGCTATCTGACCCCCGGTTGCTAACTCGCGGTTGCGTGAATTTTGGGCCAAGCGCGGTTTCCCCCGCCAAAGCACCAGACTTTCGCCCCGCCCCCCGGCCTGGTCACCTGATCGGCCACCCGTCAGGCCCCACGGCGACCGTCCTGCGTCGGCCGAATTGCTGCGCAGTCCGCCTTGCATGGCACTCGGCGCATAGGCAGCGGATGTTGCTGTCCTCGTCCGATCCGCCACGGGCGAGCGGCACGATGTGGTCAGGTACGGTCGCCTCGCGGACTATTCCGGCAGAGGCGCAATCGCGGCAGAGGGGTTCGATACGGAGGCGGCGAAGGCGATCGGCAACTGCACGGCGGCCCCGAACTCTCTTCGCGAGCACTCTGACGGAGGCTTTCTCCACACTCTTAGAGGTTTGATCCACAGTCAAAGGCTCCCCAACAGGGGCCACCTAAAGTAATTTGCATTGCTCAATGTGGACGAAAGGAGATCTTGTAATGTGGTGGCACGTGGCATGTGATGCGCTGGCTGCAAAGAAGCGTTTGGAGATCCGCTACGATGGTCTGGTCCGAGTTGTTGAGGTGCACGCCGTCGGCACTACTGCTGATGGAAATCCAGTAATGCGGGCATGGCAAGTCCGTGGTGGCAGCAAGAGCGGAAACACTACGGACTGGAAACTACTGAGCCTCGACAAGACTTGGGCATATGCCGTTCTGGAAGAAGCCAGCGAGGCGCCTCGTCCAGGATATAAGCGCGGGGACAAAGCCATCGCCATGATCCGTTGCCAGATTTGACCATGCTTTGATGCAACAACGCCCGAAAGCTGGTGAGCTCCGGGCGCAGTTCTGAATTCTCAATTTCGGAAATACTCCTAGGCTGTAAACCCCAGCCGGTCAAATAGTTATTTCCTTTTGAATCATTACTTTATGACTAGATTCATTGCGCTGCGCTCCGTCGCATTGCGTCAGGAACTATCGAGGCGGATGCGATAAAGTTTCGCCAGGGCATCAAGACCATGGCCCAACCACTTCAAGTCCGCAGCCGACCAGAGCGCCGCATCGACATCGTAGCAGACGAGGGAATGAACCAACAGGCTGGGGCCGCGCCTCGTGCCAGCCGGCATATCGCGGTCAGCATCGCTTAGTACCAAAGTCGCGGCAGCAGCCTCCTTCCGGATCCGATCGATGAGCTCGGGGTCATGGACAGGTTCACCCCCGCCGAAGATCCCCTCGTTGATGAGAAGACCGGTGACCGAACGCGGCTGGGCCAGGGGCAAGCCGACCACTGCCCGGTGCCGAGCCATGGTTTCGCCGTAGAGCTCACCAGCTGCATACTGGCTGAGCGTGATAGCGCCGACAAAGGCCAGTCGGCCAAGTGCCGTTCCCAGCCGCTCGTCCTTTGCCTGACGCTCGCTGACCCCAAAGTGACGTTGGCGCGCCTCCAGCACTGTCGACATCACCTCGCGCTGGGTCTCTTCGAGACGCGGCTGGACGAGCTTTCCGGAAGGGTGGCGCTTGCCGGCCTTGCGCTTACGACCGCGAGCCATGGGCGCCTCCCCTGCCCTCACTTCCGTAGAGACGTTCACCCAGCTCGCGGATAAACTCCCGCTCGCTGAAGCTGAGGCGCCTGTCGGAAGGCGAGACCGCAAGGATCCCGCGTTGCCGCCACCCATCCCGGGCGAGCTCGAAGGCGTCGCGCTGCCGGGCATGACTGTAGACTGGGGAAATGGCAACCATCAGCGCACCTCCCGCAGCAGGGCGGCATAGCCGATCACATCGACCATGCTGTCGACATGCCCGGGATCGTAAGCCAGCCGGACAAGCTTTAGGTCGATCATGCACAGAGCGACCTGTGACGGCGTGACAGGCGTGCTGAGCGTGATCGACCAGCGGTTGGCAATAGCGCGAAACTGCTCGGCTGGATCGCCGTAGTCGTCACGGCGTTCTTCGAGCACCTTGGCGGTGTGACCGAGAATGGACCAAGTGGTCATCGAACACCTCCCCGGGTCTCAATGGCCCAAAGCAGGATGGCTAGTGCGTCAGCCTCGTTGTCATCCCGAGGTGCAAAGCCACGGGCACGCATGGCATCGATCACCGCGGCCTTGTCGGCATTGCCCTTGCCTGTGGACCGGCGTGCAAAAGGGACCCCGTTAGCGGGGTGATCGGCGTCTAAAAGGGACCCCTCATTCCGATGGTGTAGCGGGCCGCCTGGTATTCCAGGTGGCGAGATCGGGATGTTGGTGGTGGAGACAGTCGTTCGGATCCGGCGCGAGCACGCGGGTGGGAAGGCGATCAAGGCGATTGCGCGGGATTTGCGGTTGTCGCGCAAAGTGGTGCGCAAGGCGATCCGGGCGCCGGAAGGCGCGTTCGATTACCATCGCACGGTCCAACCGCTGCCCCGGCTTGGGCCGTTCCAGGAACGCCTCGATACGCTGCTGACGGAGAACGAGGCGCGGCACCGGCGCGACCGGCTGCGCATGACGCGGATCCATGATCTGCTGTGCCGGGAGGGGTTCGAGGGATCCTACGATGCGGTCCGGCGCTACGCCCGGCGCTGGGCGGAAGCGCGGCGCAAGGATGCCGGTGACGGCGCCCCGGCGTTCATTCCGCTGCTGTTCCAACCCGGCGAGGCATACCAGTTCGACTGGAGCCACGAGGATGTGGAGATCGCCGGCAAGCCGATGCGGGTGAAGGTGGCGCACATGCGGCTGTGCGCGTCGCGGGCGATCTATGTCCGGGCCTATCCGCGCGAGACGCAGGAGATGGTGTTCGATGCCCATGCCCGGGGCTTCGCCTTCTTCGGCGGCGTTCCGTTGCGGGGGATCTACGATAACATGAAGACGGCTGTCGCCGCGGTCTTCGTCGGCAAGGAACGTGTGTTCAACCGCCGGTTTTTGGTCATGGCCGACCATTACATGGTCGAGCCCACGGCCTGCTCGCCGGCAGCGGGGTGGGAGAAAGGTCAGGTCGAGAACCAGGTCCAGACCATCCGTGGGCGCTTCTTCCAGCCCCGCCTGCGCTTTACCAGCATCGAGGAGCTCAACGGATGGCTGGAGGCCGAGTGTCTGCGCTGGGCCTCGTTGCATCCCCATCCCGAACGGAAGGAACTGACCGTGGCTGAGGCACTGGACCTCGAGCGGCCAGCCCTGCAGCCCATGCTGGCGCCGTTCGACGGCTTCCACGAGACCACGCATGCCGTGACTGGCACTTGCCTGATCAGCTTCGACCGCAACCGCTATTCCGTCATGGCCAAGGCCGCGCGGCGGGCGGTCCAGGTCCGCGCCTATGCCGACCGGATCGTCGTGCGCCTCGGTGACGAGGTTATCGCCGAACATGCCCGGCACTTCGGCCGTGACCGGACGATCTACGATCCCTGGCATTTGTTGATGGCGGAGTAAAATGCCCCAGAAGTGACATTTGAAAATTCCCCACTTCTTCTCGTTGACCCTGTCCGGGGCGCGCCCCGGACAGGGTCAAATTCCAAAAATCCGGCATAGCTTTCCCGGTGGGAGGCGGTGCTGCGATGAAGAAGCTTGGAGATCTGATGATGATCCTGGATTTGCACCGCCAAGGCGTGAAGATTGCCGCCATCGCCCGGCAAGTCGGCATCGACCGCAAGACAGTCCGCAAATATATCGGCCGCGGCATCGAGGTGCCGACCTATGGCCCTCGCCAACCTCGGGAACGCTTGCTCGATCCCTACATGGATTATCTGCGCGCGCGTCTGGAAGCATACCCCGGGTTGAGCGCACAGCGTCTAGCGCGCGAGCTTGGCGAACGTGGCTATGCTGGTGGCTACAGCACGGTGCGCGACGTGGTGCGCACGCTGCGACCAGCTGGCGGAGGCAAGCCCTATGCCGTGCGCTTCGAGACGCCTGCCGGTCAACAGGCCCAAGTCGACTTCGCACAATTCCGCGTTCGTTTCGCCGACACGCCCGATCAGGTGCAGATTGTCTGGCTGTTCTCCATGGTCCTGGGCTTCTCCAGGCTGATCTGGGGGCGGTTCGTCATGCGCCAGACGATGCCGAGCGTGCTGGCGTGTCATCGCGCGGCGTTCGAGGCGATCGGCGGGGTGCCGCGCGAGATCCTGTACGACCGCATGAAGACTGCCGTCATCGGTGAGGATGAGGATGGCCGTGTCGTCTACAACCGAACGCTGGGCGAGTTCGCCAAGCATTACGGCTTCCTGCCCAAGGCTTGCCGCGCCTATCGGCCTGAGACCAAGGGCAAGGTCGAACGGCCGTTCCGCTACATCCGCGAGGACTTCTTCCTGGGCGGCACCTTCCGCGACCTGGGCGATCTGAACGCTCAGTTCGACCGCTGGCTCAGCACCGTTGCCAATCCTCGCCTGCACGCATCGACTGGGCGGATCGTCAATGAGGCCTTCGCCGAGGAGCGACCTGTATTGCAGCCATTGCCGCTGGTGCCGTTCGGCGCCGTCCTCAAGCTGGAGCGTCGGATCAGCCATGAAGGCATGGTCAGCGTTGGCGGCAACTACTACTCGGTCCCCGATGCAACCCGGCGCCGCGTGGTCGAAGTGCACAGCCTCGCCGACGAGATCCGGATCTTCGAGGATGATCGCCTGATCGCACGCCACCCCTTGCTGGAAGGGCGGCGGCAGCGTTCGCTGCTCGATGGACACCGGCGCCATCAGCGCCGGAATGACGATCTGCCGTTGCCGCATGGATTTACCGGGCAGCAAGTCGCGCGCCGCTCTCTCGATATCTACGCCGCCATCGGCCAGCAGCTGGCGGGAGCAAGAGCATGAACTCTCTGCTGCCGGACCCATCAGCCTCCCTGCTAGATCGCATCAAATGCAGCATGGTCGGCCTCAAGATGCCGCGCGCGATCGAGGTCGTCGATGACTGCGTATCCCGTCTCGACCGAGGCGAGATAACGGCCCTTGAGGCAGTGGAGCAGTTGTTGCTCGAGGAGCTGACCTTCCGCGAGGAGCGCCGCATCCGCGCGGCACTGCGCATGGGCCGGGTCAACACCGTGAAGACGCTGGCAGGATACGACTTCTCGTTCCAACCCTCGCTCGACAAGGCCAGGATCATGGCGCTTGCCGAGCTGAACTTCGTCTCTCGCGCCGAGGTGGTCCATCTGCTTGGCCCGCCCGGCACCGGCAAAAGCCATCTGGCCAGTGCGCTTGGCCTGGAAGCCGTCAAGGCAGGCAAGAGCGTTACCTTCATCACCCTTGCCGATCTGATCGGCGCTCTCGCGAAGGCTGAACGCGAAGGCACATTGCGGGAGCGGCTTCGCTTCTACTGCCGGCCATCACTCCTGATCGTCGACGAAATCGGATACCTCCCGGTCATACCCGGCGGCGGCAACCTGTTCTTCCAGTTGGTCAATGCGCGCTACGAAAAGGGCGCGATGATCCTGACCTCGAACCGCGGCTTTGCCGAGTGGGGCGACATCTTCGGCAGCCCCGTAGTGGCAACGGCCTTGCTCGATCGACTGCTGCACCACGCCATCGTCATCCAGATCGATGGCTCAAGCTACCGCCTGCGTCGCCATGCCGATCTCCTGCCCGAGCACATCAGGTCGAACGCACCAATTACACCGCCCGTACTGATCGAACCACGCCGCCGCGGGCGCCCACCCAAAAATGGAGGCCCGCCACCAACCACCTGACTGCCCAAAACCTGAGGTGGGGAATTTTACTTTGCCACTTCCGGGGATTTTTACAGTGCCGTTGACAGCATTATCTCCCCGTTCTGGCCAACAAGCCCGGCGCCTGGCGCAACGGCGCCCCCTTCCAGGGCTGGGACCTTCCGCCGGCACTGGCGCGGCTGCGCCGCAAGCTGGGGAGCGGTGATGAGGCCGATCGGCGCTTCGTGCGGGTGCTGGCGGCCGTGCAGACCGATGGCCTGGACGCGGTCGAGGCCGCGATCCGCGAAGCGCTTGATGCCGGCGCCGCCAGCGACGAGGTGATCCTCAACATTCTGGCGCGATACCGCGAACCAGCGACTGACCGGCCTCTCGACGTGGTCGTCGACCTCAAGCTCAGCCATCCGCCGATCGCGGACTGCGCCCGCTACGACACGGTGCGAGGCCTCGATGCAGCGGCATGAGATGATCGAGGCGATGCGCGGGCTCGGCCTCAGGGGCATGGCCGGGGCGTTCGACGAGGCTGTCACCACGGGGCTGCTGCGCAAGCGCACGACCCACGAGATCCTGACTGACCTGCTGCGGGCGGAAGCGGCGCATCGTCATGCCGCCTCGATCCGCTACCGCATGACCGCAGCCAAGCTGCCGGTGGTCAAAGACCTCGATGCCTTCGTGTTCGAGGGCACGCCGATCAACGAGGGCCTGGTGCGCTCCCTCCACGCTGGCTCATTCGTGCCCGCACGGCGCAATATCGTGCTCATCGGCGGCACGGGCACCGGCAAGACTCACCTCGCCACCGCGATCACCGCCAGCGTCGTCTGCGCCGGAGCCCGCGGGCGCTACTTCAATACGGTTGACCTCGTCACCCGGCTCGAGGAGGAGGCTCGCATCGGCAAGGCCGGCGCCATGGCCGCCCAGCTAAGCCGGCTCGACGTCGTAGTCCTCGATGAGCTGGGCTACCTGCCGTTCGCCAGATCAGGCGGCCAACTGCTGTTCCACCTCATCAGCAAGCTCTACGAGAAGACCTCGGTCATCATCACCACCAACCTGGCCTTCGGCGAGTGGCCTACCGTCTTCGGCGATCCCAAGATGACCACCGCGCTGCTCGACCGCATCACGCACCATTGCGACATCGTCGAGACCGGCAACGACAGCTGGCGCTTCAAACACCGCAGCTGAGACACCCCAGAAAACGCCTTCGCGCTGCTGCCGCCTCCGGTCGGGCTACGCCCTCCCTACGCCGCCAGCAGCGCGAAACCTGCGCCCAGCATCAGCCGATCCACGCAACCGAAAGGGGGTCCCTTTTGCGCACCGATAGGGGGTCCCGATTGGACGCCGATTGACATTTCGGGCGAGGCAAAGCCCGCCTGGGCTTGGCGGGCAAGAATGCCGAGTGGCGGATGAGGCAGGATAACCTGTCCCCTAGCTTCACCACCCGCTGGAACGAGCTTCCACTCGCCAAGATGCGGTAGGTCGTCGGGTTCGGGCGAGATGATCGATATCAGGCTCTCTTATCGATCATCAAATCACGCACGCCATGAGCCGACGAAAAACAAAAGAGGCGCGAGGAAGGCTATCGCCGAGAGTACATTCTGCAACGCCGCCGAGATGGTGTTGCCGAAATCCTCAAAGAGGCTGGCGAGCTCGAGTTGATGTCCGCACGGCTGGCAGCGCTCAAGCAATTTCTGAAAGGAGCACCCAGGGGACCAAGGGTAACTCAGCTGGTGGAATGGGCTGGCCAAGACCTGGCACGCAGGCGCCTATCAATCTCGGCCGCGAAGCTCGAGAACCGTTTAGCTGAAAAGCAGCTCTTCGGACACGATGATGGGCGCGGCTTCAAACCGCATCAATACCGCAAGGACGACTATGATTTCGAATGGGATGACGATTGGTAATCACCGATCGCCCTGAAGGTCGGTAACGCAGCGTAGTACTGACACGGGTAACCCTGCGCCAACATACGCTCAAACCAGACCCCTCTTGCTTCCACAGTGCTTACAGCGGGCCACAAACGCAAAAAGCTCCCCGAAGGGAGCTCTCGCTACGTCTTTGATAAAACTTCTTGAAGTTGGTTGCGGGGGCAGGATTTGAACCTGCGACCTTCAGGTTATGAGCCTGACGAGCTACCGGACTGCTCCACCCCGCGATGTGT
>NZ_LJHZ01000123.1:0-15516 GCF_001296055.1 Novosphingobium sp. AAP93 | reverse complement strand
AGCGAAGTCGAGACACCATACGTTGCGGTCGGTGTCTCGACTTCGCTCGACACGAACGGCGGGGGACTAACGGAGTTTACCGGCGAGGTGCCACCATGCTGGCGGCAAGGCGGCAGCGGCGGCATCGCGGGCTTCGGCGCTGTCATAGAGCGCAAAGCACGTCGCGCCGGAGCCGGACATGCGGGCGAGCCAGGCGCCGCTTGCGCTGAGCGCCGCGATGACGTCAGCAATCTGCGGCACAAGCGCGATGGCACTGGGTTCAAGATCGTTGCGGCCCTCGAGCGCAATCGTGCGCAAGTTCCCTGACGGCATGGGGCCGCGGTCAATCTGATCCCAGCCCTTGAACACGGGGCCGGTTGCGAGCGGAATGCGTGGATTGACAAGGAGGACAGGCGTTCCGGCCAAATCATTGGCGACGGGTTCGAGTTCAGTCCCGGTGCCGCGTCCGATGCAAGCCTGGCTGAGTACGCAGGCAGGGACATCGGCACCGAGCTTGGCGGCGCGGTCGCGCCAATCATCCGGCAGGCCATGCGCGCGCTCGATCATGCGAAACACCGCGCCCGCATCGGCTGAACCACCGCCAAGTCCGGCAGCTACCGGCAGGCGCTTCTCGAGTGTTACTGTCCAACCTTTACCATGCGGCAGCGAATTCAGAGTCTTGGCGACGATATTTCCGAAGGGATCGTCAAGACCGGTGGCGAACTCACCAACCACATGCAGGCTGTCCGCATTCGCCGGTTCGGCCACCAGCTCATCCCCCGCATCGACGAAGGCAAACAGTGTCTCAAGCTCATGATAGCCATCCTCGCGCCGCCGCCGGACATGCAGCGCGAGGTTGATCTTGGCGTACGCGGTTTCCCGACCGGCAGCGATAGCAGGCATCCGGAGTCAGCTGATCATATAGTTCAGGATGCTGCCGCCTTTGACGAACAGGATCGCCACGACGTCCTTGTCCGTGTCCGTGTCGTGCACCTTGAACATGTAGGTCGTCGTCCCCGCCGGTCCAGGCGAGGCAATTCCGGCGACAGTGAACAGCCGCTTGATCTTGGAATACGACCGGTCGCCTTCGATAGCCGCCTTGAGGGCCGACACGCTCAGCCGAGTCGAAGGGACTTTGGCGCCGTCGATGCTCTGCACACCGGGCGCGGCCTCTGTCACGCCCGGGATGTTGCTCGACTGCGCAAGGACCGGCTGCGAGGCAGCAGCGGCAACCAACATCGACAACACTGCTGCGAACCTTGGCATTCGGTTAGCCCTCTACGCTCAAAGAATGCGTCACATGTTCGGATAGTTCGGGCCGCCGCCGCCTTCGGGCGTGACCCATTCGATGTTCTGCGTCGTGTCCTTGATGTCGCAGGTCTTGCAGTGGACGCAGTTCTGGGCGTTGATCTGGAGGCGCGGGTTGCCGTCCTCGCCGGTGAGGAACTCATAGACGCCCGCCGGGCAGAAGCGTGCTTCGGGACCGGCATAAAGCGGCAGGTTGATCCGCGTCGGGACAGTCGGGTCCTTGAGCACGAGGTGGCACGGCTGGTCCTCCTCGTGGTTGGTGTAGGAGAACGAAACCGAGGTCAGGCGATCGAAGCTGATCACGCCGTCGGGCTTGGGATATTCGATCGGCTTGAACAGGTCGGCTCGCATCGTGTGCTCGCTGTCCTTGTGGTGCTTCATGCCCTTCAGCGGATTGATCTTCAGCACGCGCGCCCACATGTCCGCGCCCGCCAGCACGGTACCGAGCGAGCCGCCGAACTTGGCGACGAGCGGCTGCGCGTTCTGGACGAGCTTCAGTTCCTTGGCGATCCAGCTTTCGCGGACGGCGCTGTCGTATTCGCCCAGCTCATCCTGCTCGCGGCCATTCGCCATCGCGGCAGCAATGGCTTCGGCGGCGAGCATGCCGCTCTTCATCGCGGTGTGGCTGCCCTTGATGCGCGGCACGTTGACGAAACCGGCCGAGCACCCGATCAGCGCGCCGCCCGGGAAGGCGAGGCGCGGCACGGACTGCCAGCCACCTTCGTTGATCGCGCGCGCACCGTAGGACACGCGGCGGCCGCCTTCGAGGATCTCGCGGATCGCGGGATGCTGCTTCCAGCGCTGGAATTCCTCGTAAGGATAGACATAGGGATTCGCGTAATCGAGCGCGGTCACGAAACCGAGCGCGACCTGGTTGTTGGCCTGGTGGTAGAGGAAGCCGCCGCCCCACGAATTGCTTTCCGACAGCGGCCAACCCTGCGTGTGGATCACGCGGCCGTGAACATGCTTGTCGGGATCGATATCCCACAGTTCCTTGATGCCGATACCGTAGACCTGCGGCTGGCAATCGCGCTCGAGGTCGTACTTGGCCTTCAGCTGCTTTGTGAGGTGTCCGCGCGCACCCTCTGCAAACAGGGTATATTTTGCAAGGAGTTCCATGCCCGGCTGGTAATCGGGCTTCTTGCTGCCGTCCTTGGCAATGCCCATGTCGCCGGTCGCGACACCGCGCACCGCGCCCTTCTCGTCATAGAGGATCTCGGCGGCGGGGAAACCGGGAAAGATCTCGACGCCGAGCTCGGTCGCCTGCTCGGCCAGCCAGCGGCAGAGGTTGCCGAGGCTGCCGGTGTAGTTGCCGTGGTTCGACATGAACGGAGGCATCGGCCAGTGCGGCAGCGCGGTCTTGCCGCTGCGGGTCAGCACCCAGTGCCAGTTGTCCGTCACCGGCGTTTCCGCCATCGGGCAGCCCTGTTCGCGCCATTCGGGCAGCAATTCGTCGAGCGCCTTGGGATCGACCACCGCGCCCGACAGGATGTGCGCCCCGATTTCCGAGCCTTTTTCGAGGATACAGACCGATATATCGGAATTGACCTGCTTTAGGCGGATCGCCGCAGCCAGACCCGCAGGCCCGCCGCCGACAATCACGACATCATAAGGCATCGATTCCCGTTCGCTCATTTTCTCTCGCTCCGACCCCATATCGGGCACGCTGTGCCCCGAAACCTCATGTCCTTGCCTTGAAAGCTGGCGCAAGCAAGGTCAAGACCACAAGGCGATGGGATTGCCAGACACTAATGACAGGTCCTTGGGGGAAGCCCTCGAAGCAGCGCTTGGCTGGTGGGCCGAAGCCGGTGTCGACATGGCTTTCGTCGACGCGCCGCAGGACTGGCTGGCAGGCGTTGCTCCGGCCCGCCCGGCCAAGGCCGCTCCCGCGCTTCCGCCGGTCGAAAAGCGCGCGCCGCGGGTGTCCGCGCAGCCCGCCGCTGCTCCACCAGTTGCCGAAGATCGCAGTGCATGGCCCGGAGTTTTCGGCAGTTTTGCCGCTTGGTGGCTGTCCGAACCGACACTCGCACCCAAAGGCGCGCGTCGGTTGGCGCCGATGGGGCCGCAGCACGCGAAGCTGATGGTGCTGGTGCCAATGCCGGCAGAGGACGACGGCGAGACACTGCTGTCGGGGCGCAGCGGCAAGCTAGTCGATGCCATGCTCGCCGCGATGGGGCTCGATCCGGCCTCGGTCTACCGCGCTTCGGCGCTCCCGGCCCGAATCGCCATGCCCGATTGGGCAGGCCTGGGTGCTGCGGGCCTCGGCGACGTGCTTAAACGCCACATTGCGCTTGCTGCGCCGGAGCGGATTCTGGTGTTTGGCCGGGGCGACATTCTGGCGCTTCTCGGGCACGACTCAGCGCAAAATGCTCATCATTTACGCGCGCTTAACCATGAGAGTGGCAGGGTTCCGGCAGGTTTTGAATATGACCTCGAAACCCTGCTGGCCAAACCGGGCTGGAAATCGGGGGTCTGGCAGCGCTGGTTGGACGGGACCGCCGGGAAGGCCAACCCGGCATGACCGCAGCGACTGGCAGATGTGAACGGGAAGATATCCGAAGTGGAACGTTCGTGCGGGGCCAATCTTTCGTGAACATGCGCCGCACCGCCTTGCTTGCCGTTGCTGCCGTGCTCGCCGTCGGCACTGCCGCGCCTGCCGCCGCCAACAGCGCTGCTGCCGAGTATTTCCGTGCACGGACTGACCGGACTGCCGTCCCATCGCTGCTGAGCCAGGAAGACCGCGCCTATTACAAGCAGATGTTCGGCGCGATCGAGCGTCAGGACTGGACCACGGTGCAGTCGCTGCTCGCCCAGCGCGCCGACGGACCGCTCCATGCCGTCGCGAAGGCGCAGTACTACCTCGCCGCGACGTCCCCGAAGGCTGAACTCGCGCCGCTGACGCAGGTGCTTTCAACCGCGCCTGAACTACCCTGGGCTGAACAGTTGAGCCGCCTCGCCATCAAGCGCGGCGCGACCGAGCTTCCTGCCCTCCCGAGTGCGCAGCCGATGATGACGCTGCCCGGGCTGCCCAAGCGCATCAAGCCGCGTCCGGTGGCCGATGGCACGATGCCCGAGAGCGTGGCGCTTGCGATCCAGGACCGCATCAAGAACGACGATCCGCTCGGCGCGCGCGTGCTGCTCGACGGGATCGAGTCCAGTCTCTCGGTGGAAGCGCGGGCCGAATGGCATCAGCGCGTGGGCTGGGCCTTCTACATCGAGAACGACGACGCCAACGCGCGCAATGTCTCGCTCGGCGCGCTGCAGGGCGCCAGCGGGCCGTGGGTGGCCGAGGCCTTGTGGACGGCGGGCCTCGCCGCGTGGCGCCTCAACGACTGCACCAATGCCGCCAGCAGCTTCGAGCAGGCCGCCAGCGCGGCGCAGAACGATGAACTGACCGCCGCTGCCAACTACTGGGCCGGCCGCGCGTGGATGCGCTGCCGCGCGCCGGAGAAGGTCGCCAATGCCCTGCGCAATGCGGCGCGGCTGCGCGATACGCTCTATGGCATGATCGCCAGCGAAGCGCTGGGCCTCAAGGAAACGACGGTCGCCTCGGCGCCGGACTTTACCTCGGACGACTGGCAGCAGCTGCGGCAGGTTAGCAATGTTCGCCTTGCGGTGGAACTCGCGGAAATCGGCGAGGACGGCCTTGCCGACGAACTGCTGCGCCATCAGGCGCGGATCGGCGATCCCTCGCTCTATGCACCGCTGTCGCGTCTGGCGCGCGACCTCGGCCTGCCTGCGACGCAGCTGTGGATGGCCTACAATGCGCCTTCCGGTGCGAAGGCCGATGCCGCCGCGCGCTTCCCGGCGCCGCGCTGGGTTCCGGCGACAGGCTGGAAAGTCGATCCGGCGCTGCTCTTCGCGCATTCGCTGCAGGAATCGAACTTCCGCACGGCGGTGGTCAGCCCGGCAGGCGCACGCGGCCTGATGCAGGTGCTGCCCGGTACCGCGCGCGGTCTTGTCCGCGACGAGCCGACCATGGCTGGCCGCGAGACCCAGCTCGATCTGCCCGACGTGAACATGGCGTTCGGACAAGGATACCTCGTGCGCCTGCGCGATTCCGGTGCAACCGGCGGGCTGCTGCCGAAGGTCATCGCGGCCTACAATGCGGGTCCGATGCCGATCGGGCGCTGGAACACCGAGATTCGCGACAACGGCGATCCGCTGCTGTGGATGGAATCGATCCCCTATTGGGAGACGCGCGGCTACGTCTCGATCGTGATGCGCAACTACTGGATGTACGAGCGGCAGGCCGGCGGCCCTTCGGAAAGCCGCATCGGCCTCGCGCAAGGCATGTGGCCGAAATTCCCGGGCCTGACCGGCGCGGACAGCGTAAGGATGGCCTCGCGTGGCAATTGATACGACGCGCACGTTCAAGCCGATCAATATCGCGCTGCTCACCGTTTCGGACACGCGCGGGCCGGAGGACGATACCTCGGGCGATATTCTGGCGGATCGGATCAAGGGCTCCGGGCATCACCTCGTCGCGCGCGCGATCGAGAAAGACGATGCGGGGCGCATCGCCAGTCGGCTCAACAACTGGATCGATGACCGCAATGTCGATGCCGTGGTGATCACCGGCGGCACAGGGCTGACCGGTCGCGACGTCACGCCGGAAGCACTCGACCGGGTGAAGACGCGCGACATTCCGGGCTTTGGCGAGCTGTTCCGCTGGCTGAGCTTCAAGACCATCGGCACGAGCACGATCCAGTCGCGCGCCTGCGCGGTGGTGGCGCGCGGGACTTACATCTTCGCCCTGCCCGGCTCGAACGGCGCGGTGAAGGATGGCTGGGACGGGATCCTCGCCGAGCAGCTCGACAGCCGCAACCGGCCTTGCAACTTCGTCGAGCTAATGCCGCGCCTGCTGGAGAAATAAGTCCGGCAAACGGGCTGGTGCTCGGCGCGTGTTCTTATTATGTTCTCAAACATGGGAACGTCCGATTCCGTCATTCGCGGCCGCGGCGCGCAATCGGCGCAGGTGCCCACGCACTTCGGGCTGAACACGCGCGAGGCTGACGGCGACTGGCTTGACGAGGTGGAAGCGATCGACGGCCCCGGCCCCAAGCTGCGCACCACCGTCACCGAAGAATTCCCCAAGACGGCGATTGCCTGGAACACCTCGCCCGATATCCCGTTCGACCGCTCACTCAATCCTTATCGGGGGTGCGAACATGGCTGCGTCTATTGCTATGCGCGGCCGACCCATGCCTGGCACGATCTTTCCCCGGGGCTCGATTTCGAGACAAAGCTGTTTGCCAAGCCTTCCGCACCCGTATCGCTGCGCAAGGCCTTTGCGGCGCGAGGGTACAGCCCTGCCCCGCTCGCACTTGGCACCAATACCGATCCCTACCAGCCGATCGAGGCGCGCTACCGGATCACCCGTGCGGTGCTGGAGCTGTGCCTGGAGGTGGGGCATCCGGTTACGATCACGACCAAGTCGGCGCGCGTGCTCGACGATCTCGATCTTCTCGCAGAACTGGCGGCGCGGAACCTCACTGCGGTTTCAATCTCGGTGACAAGCCTCGACCCCCGCCTCTCGGGCAAACTCGAACCGCGTGCCTCGGCGCCTGCCAAGCGGCTCGCTGCGCTGGAAGCGCTGGCCAAGGCGGGCGTGCATGCCAATGTCTCGGTTTCGCCGATCATTCCCGCAATTACGGACAGCTTTATCGAGGCGATCCTTGCCGAGGCGGGCGCGCGCGGGGTGCAGTCCGCCAGCTGGATCATGCTGCGCCTTCCGCACGAAGTCGCGCCGCTTTTCCGCGAATGGCTGGATGTCCATTTTCCGGACCGCGCCGCGAAGGTCATGGCCATCGTCCAATCGGTGCGCGGGGGCAAGGACAACGATGCGCGCTTCTTCAGCCGGATGAAGCCGACGGGCGTATGGGCCGATCTGGTGCGCAGCCGCTTCCGGCTTGGCATGAAGCGCGCCGGCATCCCGCAGGCCAAGCCGGTGCTCGATTGCAGCCAGTTCCGCCCGCCCAGTCGAGATGGCCAATTGGCGCTGCTTTAAAGGCCTTTGCGACCAAAGCCGCCGCCGGGCGGACGCTGGAACGGCGGCGCGGCGGAAGGTGGCAACGCCCGCCGCTCGAATTGGCTGACGCTGACAAGCGGCGCAACCGGCTCGTCCTCGGCCCGTGTGGTCCGCTGGGGTTTTGCGTCGACGATGCCCAGGAACCGCTTGAGCTGTTCGGGCGCCAGAGTAGCCACGATGATCACGCCGAGAAGCAGGAGCGGCAACATCAGGGCGGTCTCCGGACCAGCGCCCGACGCGCGGCGTGCGGCGGCGGCTTCGGCCTTTTCTTCCTCCGGCGTGGTGTTTGACCAGGGATTGTGGTGAGGGACGCGCGGCTGCGCGGGTATGTATGGGCCTTGGCTGACGGGGGCGTTGCATTTGCCATCCGGAGAGGATGAGCCGTGGCAGAATGTGCCTGATGTCTGGGTCCTGCCGAATTCGCCGGCAATCAAAGCCGGATTGAAGGTGTTGGCAAACTTCACCGGATCATTGTCCGCCGGCCAGTGGAACACCAGCAGGAAGGCCGTCACCGCGACCACCGGTATCAGCATCTTCGGCGTCAGCCCCAGCGCATTGCGCTCGTCGGACGCGCGCCATTCGAGCCACGCGATGCAGGCCTCGTTCCACCGTCGGAATGCGGGCGGATCGGTGAAGCGCAACATCTGCAGCGCCCATGTCGGCGTGGGTGGCTCCTCCAGCGGGCGGCCCTCCTCGTCGCACGGGTACTCCTCCTCGCGGGCCTGCTTGGGCCGAACGCCGAAGCGCGGGCGAAAGGAAGCCGGCGTGCGCGTGTCCTTGCGCAGGCGGCCCGGCGCCATCATGTCGCCGCCCAGCGCGGTAATCGCGGCGATACGGTCCGCGATCGGCGGGTGCGTGCCGCCTTCAAGGTCCGAAGGTCCATCGAACAGCAATGCCTCGATCCGGCGGCTGCCATCGAACCGGCCCTGCCCGCGGATTTTTTGCAGCGCGCTGACGAGGGCCTCGGGAAAATGCGTCACGCGGACGGCCTCACCGTCAGCAATATGATCACGGCTGAGCTTGACTTCGCGACGCGCGCCGAAGGCCAGCCGCATTGCCAGCATGGTCGCCGCATTGCCTGCGAGCAGGATGATGAGGAACGGCGGCATCAACAGCGGAATGAGCATTTGCCGAAGGTCTTCGATCCGCAGCGGATTGTTAGCCTGCAGCATGACCGCGGTGCGCATCAAAGCATGGTTGGCCGAGAGCACGCGCGTATCGCCATTGCGGATATGCGAGGCTTCATGCGCCAGAACCGCCGCAAGCTCGTCATCATCGAGCCGGTCTAACAGTCCGCGCGTAACTGCGATGAGGCCGCGCGTCGGACCTTCACCCACCGTAAGCGCGTTGAGCGCATCGACTTCGATCAACCCGAAGCGCGGAAAGCGCACGCCGAGCGCGGTGCATTGCTCCTCGGCAATGGCGACGAAGCGCGGCTCGTCGGCGCGGGTGACATCGCGGATGTCGACACTTGCGCGGACCGAGTCGGCATGGCCGCGGTATATGGACCAGAAGATCAGGGCGCTCAGCAGGCCGAGCGGCAAGGCATAGCGCAGCGCATACCCGCCCGGATTGGACAGGATCGTGTGCAGCGGATCGAACATCAGCAGCGGAACGGTGAGCACGAAGGCTCCGATCAGCTGAAACGCGGCAATGTATGCGGCGATGTACCGCGTGAGGCGGCGCCGGTTCTCCGCCGCATGCGTGACATAGCCCAGCGGCGGGGAACTCTGTTTCATCGGCTCAGAACGCGATCTGCGCGGTCTCTTCGTAGGCGCCGCGCCGTTCGCCGAGCGAGAACTTCTCGCGGAGCGGCAGGCGGCTGAACGACGCGATCAGGTTGCCAGGAAACGCGCGGGCGACCGAATTGAGCTCTTCGACCGCGAGGTTGTAGAACTTGCGGGCGGCGGTGATGCGGTCTTCGATGCGGACCAGATCGGTGCGCAGCGCAGCGAAGTGGCTGCCTGATTCAAGTTCGGGGAAGTTTTCGCCGAGCGAGACGAGGTTTTGCAGGAAGGCCGCGTTCTGCTGGCCAATCATCGCCCCTTCGCCGAGTTCCGAAATCGCCTCGACCCGCGCGGATAGGACATCGCGGATCACTTCGTGTTCCTTGGCGGCATAGGCGCGGACAACCTCGACGAGATTGCCGATGAGCGTCTTGCGTTCGAGCAGCAGCGCATCGACATCGCCGAAGGCCGCATCGGCGCGCTCATCAAGCTGCGCGATCAGCGCATGCTGCGCGCGGATACGCAAAGCCAGCCACAGCACAAAGCCGAGCACGAGCCATAGCCACCACAGATCCAGCAGAGTATCCGCGGAACGGACGGCCCGCCCCCACAGATCAATGGCTTGCCAGAAAGTCTCGGGCGATGTGTCTTGCATAGGATCAGTCCGGTTTGACGTGATTCCCCTTGTTTTACTGAGGGTTTACTTAAGAAAACGCTCACATGCCCCCATTGAACTGACGCAAACCGCTTAATCGGGGCTCTGACCGACCGGGAGATACCGGCGCTCACCGCTGTGTGGATCATACCAGACTTCAAGGATCTGGCCGGACTGATGATCGACTTCGCGTTCGGTCGTCCGTTGCCATGGTCCGCTCGTTTTACGTCGGCGCGCGAGATAGCCTGCATCAAACATCGTTCCGACCGCGACAAGCGCTGCAAACATGAACAACGGGAAACCGCTGCCATCCGCGCTGGCAAACTGCATCCACACGCCGCTCGTCACGGCCAACCCCGCAATGGCGAACGCAGCGATGCGGCCGTTGGAGGTCATAGCGGCTTCAGCTTCACCGCGGTTCCATAGGCGACAACTTCATTCATCGTCTGGCCGATCGAACCGGAATCAAAGCGCATCATGACGACCGCGTCCGCACCCATCAATGCGGCATTCATCACGAGGCGGTCGATCGCGTGGCGGCGGGTGTCTTCAACAAGCGCAGAGTATTCCTTGATCTCACCGCCGATGATCGAGCGCAGGCCCGCTATGATGTTGCCGCCAAGCCCCCGGCTGCGCACAACCACGCCGAAGACCTGACCGAGGCACTCAGTGATTTCTCGGCCTGCAACATTCTCGGTGGTGGCAATGATCATCAGCCAAGCCTTTCACGCGGGGCAAACCGTACGAGCCGCGAGGTTGCAACTGCTGCCTGCCGGTGAACAACCACCGGCGCATAGTCCGGATCCTTGACCATGCCCATGAACGATGCGGCATCGGGATAGGCCATGACGAAAGTCTCGTCCCATTCCCATTCGGCAGGGCCAGTGACCATCGCCTCGAACTCGCCTGCCCACACGATGTGCCCGCCCGCGCGCTCCAGAACCGGCTGAATCGTGCGCATGTACTCGCGGTAGGCGTCAGCCCCGGTCAGCCCCTTGTCCGCGAGCTCATGGCCTTCGGGATAAGTGGCCATGTCCTTGAAGCGGACGAGATTGAGCATGTGGATAGGCGTGTCGCGCGGCAGGGCCTTGAACTTGTCGAAGTTCTCGCGGCTCGGATCGATATAGGCTTCGTCCATCGTTCAGGCGCTCCACTTCCAATCGCGGAACTGATCGCGCAGGTCCTTCTTGCTGATCTTGCCGGTGCCGGTGTGGGGAATCTCGTCCACGAAGACGACGGCATCAGGCAGCCACCACTTGGCAACATGGCCGGCAAGATGTTCGCGCAGCGCGTCCTGGCAGACTTCGGCACCGGGCTTCTTCACCACGACCAGCAGCGGCCGTTCGTCCCAGCGCGGGTGGTAGACGCCGATCGCCGCTGCTTCAGCCACGCCAGGAAAGCCGACTGCGGCGTTTTCCAGCTCGACCGAACTGATCCACTCGCCGCCAGACTTGATCACGTCCTTAGTGCGGTCGGTCAGCTGCAAGGTGCCGTCCGGATGGATCACCGCAACATCGCCAGTATCGAACCACTGGTCGGCGTCGGTCGCATCCGCCTCAGCCTTGAAGTAGCGCTTGACGACCCACGGCCCGCGCACCTGCAGTGCGCCGGACGTCTTGCCGTCGCGCGGCAGGACCTTGCTGTAGTCACCCAGATCAACGCACCGCAGCTCAACGCCGAAGGGCGCGCGGCCCTGCATGGCCTTGATCGAGACCTGCTCGTCGAAGGAGAGATCGTCCCAGTTCCACGTCTCGGCGCTGGAGGTGCCGATAGGCGAAGTCTCGGTCATGCCCCAGGCGTGGCTGACCCGAATGCCGCTCCGCATGAGCCGCTCGATCATCGCGCGCGGCATTGCCGAGCCGCCGCACACCACCGTTTTCAGGCTTTCGGGGATATCCTTCCCGGCAGTATCGAAGTGCTGCAAAAGGCCGAGCCAGACAGTTGGTACGCCGGCCGAAGTGGTCACGGCCTCACGCTCCATAAGTTCGGCCAGCACGGCAGGATCGTTGACGGCGCTGTAGACGAATTTGGCGCCTGCCGCTGCGCCGGCCCACGGCAGACCCCAGCTGGCAGCGTGGAACATCGGCACAATGGGCAGCATGACGGTGCGGCAATCAACGCTGAAAAGCGGAGGTGTCATGCCGATCATGGCGTGCAGAACCGTCGAGCGGTGCTCATACAGCACGCCCTTGGGATTGCCGGTGGTGCCGCTGGTGTAGCACAGCATGCACGGATCGCGCTCGTCGCCATCGGCCCATTCGCCCTGCCCGTCTTCGGTGGCGATCCAGTCTTCGAAGTGTTCGGCAGGGCCGCTGCTGTCGAAGCAGATATAGTGCTCGATCGTCTTCCAGCGCGGCTTCATCCGCTCGATGATCGGGGCGAAAACGGCATCGAACAGCATCACGCGGTCTTCGGCGTGATTGGCGATGTAGTCGAGCTGATCATCGAACAGGCGCGGGTTGATCGTATGCAGCACGCCGCCGACACCGACCGCGCCGTACCAGGTGACGAGGTGGCGGTGGTGGTTCATCGCCAGCGTCGCCACGCGGTCGCCCGGCTTGATCCCCAGCTTTGCCAGCTTCTGCGCCATGCGCATCGCATCGTGGCGGATGCCGGCCCAGGTCGTGCGGCTTTCGGTGCCGTCAGCCCAGCGTGAAACGATCTCGCGGCTGCCATGCTCCCGCGCGGCATGATCGATAAAACGCGTCACGCGCAAGGACCAATCCTGCATGGCGCCCAGATGCATCCCCTACTCCCCTGTTCGTTGTTCTATTCGACGAGCCGCAAGTGCCGGTCGGCCCGCGCGGTAAGGGCCACATTGGCAAGCCCTTCCACCGGAATCAATCGCTCGATTACATCGGAATCAAGTGAGAAATCATTGCCGAGCCGCATGACCGGTTCGCGGCCAGTCCCCGTGCGAAGGCGGGCAATCACTTCGCCCCGAGCGCCCTGCGCGCGCGGCAGGAGGAGCGCGAGTTCCGACATCGCCTCGGGCTTCGTGACATCGAGCTTGAGCAGCATGCGCGCCGCGCTGCTGACCGACGCCAAGGGCCGCGCCCCGCGCACAGTGATGCGTGGCGGCTCGTCGGGGTTCGGGCGGTCCAGCTCGACATTGAGCAGCACGCAGGTGCCTTCGCGTGCCCATTGCTGGAACGGTTCGACCAGGCTCTCCTCGAAGCAGGAAGCCGAGAACTGACCGCTGCTGTCCGAGAAATCGGCGGCGATGAAGTCATTGCCTTTCTTGGTCTTGCGGCGGTTCACGTTCTCGACGAGCGCCGCCATGACTGCGCCGCTGCGGCCCGCCGCATCGCCTTCCCCGCTCATCAGACTGGCATAAGTCCGCGCGCCATTGGCCGAGGCGACGGCGCGATATTCGGTGACGGGGTGCGCGGCGAAATAGAAGCCGAAGGTATCGCGTTCGGCTGCCATCTGGTCTGCGCGCGACCACGGCGCGGTTTCGGCAAGACGCGTGGCAGGCGCGGCATGGTCGTCACCGCCGAACAGGCCGCCTTGCCCGGACGTGCGCGAGCGAACGGCTTCGTCCGCGACCGCCATCAGCAATTCCGCATTGGCGGTGATCTGCGCGCGGTTGGGCTCAAGGCTGTCGAATGCACCGCCCGCCGCGAGCGCCTCCAGTCCGCGCCGGTTCATCGCGCCTGCGGGCAAGCGGCGGAACAGGTCGTCGAGGCTGGTGTAAGGGCCGTTCGCCTCACGCTCGGCGACAATGGCATCCATCGCCTTCTCGCCGACGTTGCGAAGCCCGGCCAGCGCATAGCGCACGGCATAGCCGTCCTCGGTGCGCTCAACGGTAAACTCGGCCTCGGAACGGTTGATGTCCGGCCCATGCAGCGCGATGCCGGAGCGGCGCATGTCGTCGACGAACACGGCCAGCTTTTCCGACTGGTGCATGTCGAAGCACATCGAGGCGGCGTAGAACTCGTGCGGGTAGTGCGTCTTGAGCCACGCGGTCTGGTAGGCCAGCAGCGCATAGGCGGCGGCGTGGGACTTGTTGAAGCCGTAGCCGGCGAACTTGTCGATCAAGTCGAACAGCTCGTTGGCCTTCTTGGCGTCGATGCCCGAGACTTCCTTGCAGCCGTCGACGAAGCGCTGGCGCTGCGCATCCATTTCGGCCTGGACTTTCTTGCCCATGGCGCGGCGCAGCAAGTCTGCATCGCCGAGCGAGTAGCCCGCAAGGATCTGCGCGGCCTGCATGACCTGTTCCTGATAGACGAAGATCCCGTAGGTCTCGGCCAGGATGCCCGAGAGTTTCTCGTGCGGGTACTCGATTTCTTCGAGGCCATTCTTGCGGCGGCCGAACAGCGGGATGTTGTCCATCGGGCCGGGGCGATAGAGCGAGACGAGCGCGATGATGTCGCCGAAGTTGGTCGGCTTAACCGCCGCCAGCGTGCGCCGCATGCCCTCCGATTCCAGCTGGAACACGCCGACGGTATCGCCCGACTGGAGCAGCTTGTAGACCTGCGCATCATCCCAGGCGAGGCGGTCGAGATTGATCTCGATCCCGCGCTTGGCCATGAGGTCGACGGCCTTGCGCAGCACGGACAGCGTCTTGAGGCCGAGGAAGTCGAACTTCACGAGGCCCGCTTCCTCGACGAACTTCATGTCGAACTGCGTGACCGGCATGTCCGAACGCGGATCGCGATAAAGCGGGACGAGCTGCGCCAGCGGACGGTCACCGATCACCACGCCCGCCGCGTGGGTCGAGCTGTTGCGCGGCAGGCCTTCGAGCTGCATCGCAAGGTCGATCAGGCGGCGCACTTCGGGGTCGCGGTCGTATTCGCGCTTGAGGTCGGCAATGCCGTTCAAGGCGCGGGGCAGCGGCCACGGATCGGTCGGATGGTTGGGCACCATCTTGCACAGGCGGTCGACCTGCCCGTAGCTCATCTGCAGGATGCGGCCGGTATCGCGCAGCACGGCGCGGGCCTTGAGCTTGCCGAAGGTGATGATCTGCGCGACGTGATCATCGCCATACTTGCGCTGGACGTAGCGGATCACCTCGCCTCGCCGGGTTTCGCAGAAGTCGATATCGAAGTCGGGCATCGAGACGCGTTCGGGATTGAGGAAGCGTTCGAACAGGAGGCCCAGCTTGATCGGATCGAGATCGGTGATGGTGAGCGCCCAGGCGACCAGCGAACCCGCGCCCGAACCGCGCCCTGGCCCCACCGGAATGCCCTGCTCCTTGGCCCACTTGATGAAGTCGGCCACGATCAGGAAGTAGCCGCCGAAGCCCATGCGGTTGATGATGCCGATCTCGAACTCGAGGCGTTCGCGATAGGCGCACACCTCGTCCCAGTGCCCTTCCGCCTTGAGCAGGGCGAAGGGGCGGGCGTCGATCTCCTCGAAGGGTGCAGTGAGCGCTTCGACGAGTTCGTCCCACACTGTTTCGGGGTAGTACGGCTTCATCCGCGCGACGAGGCCATGCCGCGAATCCTCGGCCATCATCCGCGCCTCGCCTTCCTTGTCGCCGGCGAGGCTGGGGAGGATCGGGCTGCGCTTGGGCGGCTTGAATGCGGTGCGCTGCGCGACGACGAGAGTATTCGCCAGCGCTTCGGGGAGATCCGCGAAGATTTCTTCCATCATCGGCGCAGGCTTGATCCACCATTCCTTCGAGGAACGTGGGCGATCGGCGGAATCGACGTGGGTGGAACTGGCGATGCAGAGCATGGCATCGTGCGCATCGTAGAACGCGCGCTCGGCAAAGCAGGCCGGGTTGGTGGCGACGAGCGGCAAATCGCGGGCGTAGGCGAGATCGATCAGCGCGTCTTCGGCCGCCACTTCCACCGGATCATTGCGGCGGG
>NZ_LJHZ01000122.1:0-29702 GCF_001296055.1 Novosphingobium sp. AAP93 | reverse complement strand
TGCTGGCGCTGCGTTTGCCGCTCTGGATTCCCGCCTGCGCGGGAATGACGAAGGTTCTGATTGGACGAGATTTTTTCATCACCCCTGGTCCTTCGGCTTCGCTCAGGAGAGCCTTGACTCGGGGTCCCGCCTTTTGCCTGCAAGCGCGGTGGTTGCCCCGAGAAGCGGGACCCCGGAGCCCAGTCCGGGGTGACGCGGTGTGAGATTGGTCGGTCAGTGCTGCTGGCCCACCCCTAACCCCTCCCGCAAGCGGGAGGGGGATTGGGTAAGGTTTTGATCGCGTGGCATCTTTCGTTACCCCTAGCCTTACCCCCACTCCGCCAGCAGCCGGGCAAGGGCGGTGCCTTTGGGGAGGCAGCGCCGGGGGTTGGCGCGGGGGAGAGCGGCGCAGTCCCACCAGGCGCCTTCGGCGCCGGTGCGGCGGTCTCGGACGTAGAGGAACGCGGGGGTTTGGGCGGGGGTTGCGGGGAATTCGCCGATGACGGCGCAGCGGTCGCGGTCGGCGCAGGCGGCGAGGGCGCGGGTGGCGTACGTGCCGGGGAAGGCGGCAGGATCGAGGGTGAGGACGATACGGGTGCTGTCGGCCTGCGGGGCGGCGACCTTGGGCGCGAGTGTCGGGGTGGGTCTGGAGGGGGTTTCCGGTTCTTCGAGCGGGAGGTAGGCGAGCGGGGCGGCGGCGGCAGGCAGACCTTCCGCGCCGCCGTGGGCGGGGGAGAGCGCGGCCATCGCGGCGATGCGGGGTTCCTCGCTGCCGCCGGCAGCGCGCAGGACGGCGGGGGAGCCCCAGTCGCCCGGCCAGCGGTAGAACAAGTGGAGGCCGACTTGCGCCAGCTTGACGAGACCGCTGCGCCAGATGGGGACGACGTAGTCTGCATGGTAATGCGTGGCGAGACCGACGCGCGGATCGACGGCACCGGCGAGGGCTGCGGCGGCGACCGCGCGCGCTCTCGCCCAGGCGACGGGGCCGGGATGGCGGGATAGCATCGCGCCATCGCAGGTGAAGCTGAACTGGCAGCCGGTCGTCCGCTCCGCACCCTGGAACACCACGCCGCAGACGCTGGCAGGGAAAGCCGGATGGCGGGCGCGGTTGAGCACGACCTGGGCGACGGCGCGCATTCCGGACGGATCGTCTCCGGCTTCGTACCACGCGGCGGCGGCGAGGCAATCGAGCGCGCGGGCCTGCGGGAGCGCGTCTGCGGTGCCGAGGTGGAAGGCGGGGGCGGCGGCGCGGGGCGGGTCGATGGGGATGGCGGCGTTGGCGGCGCGCGCGGTCTCGGGCGCATAGGGGAGCAGCGCGGCGGGATCGGGCAGCGGGGGCGGGAAGGCGAAGCGCACCTGCGGGCCGGCGCGGGGCGGGGCGAGCAGCGTCAGCGCGGCTGCCAGCGCTGCCAGAAAGAGGAGCGCGATGAGGAGGCGCAGGGCCACGGGGGGAAGCACGGGCAGGCGCGGACTGGCGGCCCATTCGGGGAGGGGCGGCGGCTGGTCCGCGTCAAAGCGGCTGTCGCGCGGCAGGCTGGCCATCGCCCTAGAGCCGCCAGCGGATGGAAATGGTGGCGCGGTTGCGATCATAGGCCCGGCCGGGATCGACCGCGCCCGAATTGCGGCCGAGGCTGTGGGCATAGTCGGCAGCGACTTCGAGGTGCTGGGTGAGCCGCCATGTCGCGCCGAATGCGCCGGTGAAATAGCGCTCCTGCCGCTTCGCCGCGCCGGTGGGCACCTGGAAATCGGCAACGAGATAGCGCAGCGAGGGGCGCAGGATGAGGGTGCGCAGCAACTCGTGCTCGGCAGAGAGCGTGACTTCGTGCTGCTGGATGCCGGCGACGCCGATGATCGGCGAGCGCTGGAAGGTGCGGCCGCCGGAGAGGCGCACGGTGGTGAGCCGCGTCGGGCTCCAGCGCAATTGCGCGTTGTACGCAAGGCCGCTGATGCGGGGGAAGACCGGGGCGTTGAAATCCTGCCGCACCCAGCCCACGCCCAGTTCGCCTTGCAGCAGCCGGTTGAGCCCGAAGGCGACGCCGGTGAGCAGGGTGAAACCGTGGGAATCGCGGCTGGGCTGGCCTGCGGGCGTAGTGAGGTAGCGGTTGCGGTTGTAGGCGAGGCTGGCGAAGGTGGCGACGCCGGGGCCAACACCGATGGCGGCGCGGAAGGAGCCGGTGAGCGCTTCGTAATCGCGCTGGGACAGGTCGATCAGGGTGCCGCCGAGTTCGCGGTCTTCGTAGAGAAAGCGTTCGTAGCGGCCGGCGATGGTCAAGCGGGCGCGGGCGAACGTCTGCTCGATCTCTCCGCCGCCGGAAAGCTGGGTGAAGGCGATCGGGGCGGCGCCGAACAGCGTATCGCCGGTGGTGCCGCGCGGCTCGATCCGGCGGGCGGTGCCGATGTCGCCGGACAAGCGCGTGTCGCCCGAAAGGTCGAGCCGTCCATCGAGCTTGACGGCGTATGTTTCGATATTCTCGGTCGTGCGCCTGGCGTAGCGCTTGACCGTGCCCTCTGCCGAGAGGCCGAGCGCGTGGCGGGACCATTGCGAGCGCACGGCCAGCGCGGGGAGGATGGCGAGCGCGACATCGCCGCGCTTTGTGTCGCTTCGCGCGTAGATGTTGTCCGTGGCATCAGCCTCGATCCCGAAGCTGGGGGAAATGAGCAGCGCGCCGACGCGGGCGCCCGCGGTTTCCACTTCGGGCCGCGAGCGGGCGCCGACGGTATCGCGCTCCATCCGCGGATCGACGGTGGTCTGCGCGTGGGCATCGGCAAACGGCGCGATAAGGCAGAGCAGGCAGAGCGGAAGCGCCCGCGATTGCCGCGCCTGTCTGATAGCCATCGCCCGATCCGTGATGCTGCCCCGGATGCTGTGCCGTGTGGGTCCCATGGCCCGGGGGTACCATTCTTTCGCGCCATGCTTTCGCGCAATTAGCCCCGTATACGAGCAATCTCCCTTAGGGTTCGGCCCCTGATGCGGGTTTAGTGCCGGGAGTTTGGGCATTTTCAGCCGTGCCCAATGCGGAGCCTTTCGTTGGCGCGGCGTTAACCACCGGGCGAAAGCGTTCCTTGAGCAGGTTGGGGCATGCTCGCGGCCATGGACAGTCTGACCGCCCGCATCACGCCCGGCCATGTGACCCGGTTCGCCCGCATCGGTGCGCTACTGATCGCGTTTGCGCTGACGGCGGGCTATGTGACCGACCGGCTGACGCTGGAGCTGGCCGGGGTCGGCGCGCTGTTCCTCGCCGTGCTGACCTTGCTGGCACTGCCCAGCCAGCGCAGTTCCGAACTGCTCGGCGCGCTGGCGATCTGGCTGACGTATGCCGAGTTCATGGCCGCGATCCAGAGCGGCCATTTCGCCTTGTGGCGCTGGGCGGTGGTGCTGGCGACGCTGAGCCTGGTGATCGTGCCGATCAAGGTGCAGCACTTGCGGCAGCTGGCGCGGAGCAATCCCTACAGGCCGCTGGGCGAGCTGGACCGGCGGGTGTGGACCGTCGTGCCGGAGCCGACGGTGGCTTATGCGCCAGCGGCGATCAGCTCCGATCTGGATCCGGATCGGGCGGCGGCAGGGGCCTGAACCGGCCCGAGCCGGCCAGTGTAGTGCGCCATCAGGCGATCGATCCATTCCTCCGGTGACAGGGCAAGGTGGCGCGTGGCGGTGAATCCGGCACGGCTCATCGCCGCTACCCTCGCATCGTCGTGTGCCAGCGCGGAGAGGAGCGCGGCGTGGGCGGCGACGTCTTGCGGATCGGCGGTGGCTGCCGCGCCTGCGGCAACCAGGCCGGCCGCAAGCAGCGCGGTGGGCGGGAGGATGACCGGCAGGCCCGACAGCGCGGCTTCCATCGCGACGAGGCCGTAGGGTTCGGGATAGCGGCTGGGCATCACGAGCATGCGCGCGGTGGCAGCGAGCGCGCCGATGGCGGACGGAGCGAGGCGCCCGGCGAAATGGGCCTCCGGGTATTCGGCGGCAAGGCGGGCGCGATCGGCGCCTTCGCCGATGAGGATGATCGGCAGGCTGGCGCGGCGCGCGGCGGCAAGCGCGAGGTCGGCGCCCTTGGTCGCCTCGATCCGGCCGACGAAGAGCACCGCGTCGTTGCGCTCGGCGGGAATGCGCGTCTTGCTGAAGGGGACGACCGGGTTGGGCAGCGGGTGGATCACTTCGGGCGGGATGCCGGCGCGGGCGAGCATCGGGCGCATGCCGGCGTGGATCGCCAGCACCGGAGGCGCGCTTTGCGGCTGGAAGGCGAGGCGCTGGAGGGCATGACGGGCGACGCGCCAGAGCTTGTGCGCCTGGCCGCGGCGGTCGCAAGGTTCGGCAAGGCAGGCGCGCGAGAGCGCGGTGTGTGGGCACAGCGCGCCGGTGCGGAATTGCGTGAACGCGCCGTTGGGGCAGGCGAGGAAGAAATCGTGCGCCGAAATCACCAGCCGCGAGCGCACCGGAGCGAGCGCGGCGAAGACCGAGGGCGAGAGAATCTGCGACCAGCCGTGGAGGTGATAGACCGTGCGCGCGGTGTCGTTCTCGGCAATCCACTGCCGCACCATGCGCGCCGCCGCGCGGTTCCACAGGCCATCGAGCAGGGCGCCGCTGCGGCCGAGCAGGCGCGTCTGGCCGAGCCCGGTGACGGCAATGCCGGCAAGCGCGAGCGCAGGATCGGGCGCGTCTCCCGCCAGGAGCGCGACCGGGTACCCGCGTTCGGCGAAGCGGCGGGCGGAGCTTACCGCGAGCGCGCTGGCGCCGCCCATCGGATGCGAGAGATCGTTGATGACGACGATGCGATCGGGTGCGGGGTTCATGCGGCTTCCTTCACTGGCAGCCCGGATGGGGGCTGCATCGCGCGGGCAAGGGCGGCGGCCATGCGGGCGATATCACGGCGGGTATTGGCGATGAGCTCCTCCAGCGCGGCGCGATCGACGCCTTCGGCCGCCGCCTTGCGGGCGAGCGCGGTGAGTGCGGAGGCATCGAGCGAGGCGGTATCGGCGATGAAGGTGCCGCGCCCGGCGAGCGCGAAGAAGCTGTCGAGCTTGACATCCCAGCGCAGGCCGATGGTGGGGATCGCGAAGGAATGCGCGGCGATGCAGGCATGCATGCGGTGCGCGACGATGAGCTGGCAGCCGGCGATGAACCGGATCATCTCGGCCGGATTGGCGAAGGGATTGGTCATCGTGACCGGACCCTTGGCCGCGAGGATCCACGCCGGGCCCATCGCCGCGAGATAGTCGCGGTCTTCCGGGCTGCCGTTGGTGAACAGGGCGACGCGGAAACCGGCCTCGACCAGCGCGCGGGCGGCGGTGCCATACCACGCATCGAGCGCGGGGCGGGCATCGGCGGCGGTGCCCGCCTCCGGGCCAGTGGCGTGATAGCGCAGCGCCATCGGGGCGGTGATGCACAGGCCCGCCAGCGGCGCATCAAAGGGGAGCGGCGGGCGAGGGAAGTGGCAGCTGGCGAGGAGGCCGGGATCGCCGCTGAGCGCGGCGGGGCGCACGCCTTGCGGCACGAGCAGATCGCGCCAGGCCGACTGGCTGCGCGCATCGCGCACGGCGGCATAGGCGAGCTTGGCCGATTGCAGCGCACGGCCGAACAGGCGTTTGCCGGTGGCCGACCACTGGCGATTGGCGCCAACGCCGTAGACCGCGACGGGGAGGCGGAGCTTGGCGGCCTGCTGGAGAGCGCCCGCGATCTTCATCGGGAAATTGAGATCGGCATCGGTGAGCAGATTGCCGCCGCCGAGGACGACCGCATCGCACCCCGCGAGCCGCATGCGGACGTGGCGCCGCAGCCGCAGGCGCACCAGCACGGTGAGCGCGGCGCGGGTGGCGAGGCGGCGCAGCGCAGCGGGCAGCGCTTCGAGCAGGCCGATCATGGCGGCGCGGCGGCTGGGAGCGATGGCGGGATAGGCGCGGCGGCCGGCGAGATCGATCGAGAAGACCTCGGTCCCCGGCGCGATCCACTGGAACGTGCGCGCCAGTTCCGCCTCGAGGCATTCGGACAGGAGCCCATCGCCCAGATTGGGGCTGTACTTGACATTGAGCAGCGCGATCCGGCGCGCCGGGGAAGGGGAGGTCGCCACGGTCATGCCGGGGGAGGTGTCATGGCATCCGGCCTCGCAGCAAGCGCGGATAGACCCGGAATCGAGGCGATCAGTCCGGCGCGGAAAGCACCTCGCGCAGGATTGCGGTGAGGCCGCTGGCGGTGATCCGGTCTTCCTGGCCGGTTGCGGTGATCAGGCCGATCCGGCGGCGATAGTCGTAGCCTTGCAGGGGGACGGCGACCGTGCCTTCTCCGGCGAGCGAGACGGGGGCGGTGGTCACCCCGGCGCCGGCAGCGACGAGCGCGAGGCAGCGGTCGTCGTTGGCGCTGCGCAAGGCGAAGTGGGGGCGCACCCCGCGCGCGGTGAAGAAACGGCTGGTTTCGGCGAGAATCTCGCAGGAGCGGCGGGCGATCATCGTCTCACCCGCCAGTTCCTCGGGCAGCAGCTGGGCGCGCGCGGCGAAGCGGTGGGCGGCGGGGAGCAGCATGGCATAGCCTTCCTCGAGCAGGACCTCGGCGCCTGCCTCGGCGCCGTGGAGCGTGGTGAGGAGGGCATCGAGGCGGTGTTCGGCGAGGCGGCGCCTCAGGTCCGCGGCGGGTGCTTCGGTGAGGGTTAGGCGGCCCGGCGCGAAGCGAGCGGCCACGGCGGCAACCATGCGGGTGGAAAGCGAGGCGATCACGCCGAGGCGCAGCGGCGGGGCGGGGGTGGGTGCTGCGGTAACCCCGCGCTCGGCAAGGCCGAACTCGCGCTCGATCATGCGGGCGTGGACGAGGAGGCGGTTGCCCGCTTCGGTGAGGCGCAGCGCGCGGCGTTCGCGCAGGATGACGGCGGCGCCGAGTTCGCGTTCGAGTTCAGCGATCCCGGCGGAGAGCGTGGGCTGCGCGACGTGGAGCTGGTTCGCCGCGGCGGTGAACGAGCCGGTATCGACGAGAGCGAGGAATTGGCGCAGGTGGCGGCGGCTCAGCATAGGTTTTTCCTATACCAACCGCCGCGAAAATTCAATTTTTCCGAAGCTGCGGTTTGCCATAAGCTGATGCCGGAACGAGGAGTCTGAAAAGAGATGCGCGCCACGCCCGAGCTTGATTTCGCCCTGCCCGAAAGCGCCCTGATGATCCGCGAGGCGGCGGGCCGCTTTGCCGACGAGAAGATCGCGCCGCTCGCCGCCAAGGTCGATGCCGAGGACTGGTTCCCGCGCGATCTCTGGCCTGCGATGGGCGAACTGGGCCTGCACGGGATCACGGTGGAAGAGGAATGGGGCGGACTGGGCCTCGGCTATCTCGACCATGTGATCGCGGTGGAGGAAGTGAGCCGGGCCTCGGCTTCGGTGGGTTTGAGCTATGGCGCGCATTCCAACCTCTGCGTGAACCAGATCCGGCGCTGGGGGAACGACGAGCAGAAGGCAAAGTATCTGCCGAAGCTGATTTCGGGCGAGCATGTCGGCAGTCTGGCGATGTCGGAAGCGGGGGCCGGGTCGGACGTTGTCTCGATGAAGCTGCGCGCGGACGGGGTGCAGGGCGGGTTCGTGCTGAATGGCACCAAGTTCTGGATCACCAACGCGCCTTATGCCGATACCTTGGTGGTCTATGCCAAGACGGCGCCGGAAGCCGCCAGCCGCGGCATCACCGCGTTCCTGATCGAGAAGGACATGCCGGGCTTCTCCATCGGGCAGAAGATCCAGAAGATGGGCATGCGCGGCTCGCCCACGGCGGAGCTGGTGTTCAACGACTGCTTCGTGCCGGAAGAGAACGTGATGGGGCCGCTGCATGGCGGCGTCGGCGTGCTGATGTCCGGCCTTGATTATGAACGCGTGGTGCTGGCGGGCATTCAATTGGGCGTGATGCAGGCCTGCCTCGATTGCGTGATCCCCTATGTCCGCGAGCGCAAGCAGTTCGGCAAACCCATCGGCGCGTTCCAGCTGATGCAGGCCAAGGTGGCGGATATGTACGTCGCGCTGCAGTCGGCACGGGCGTACACCTATGCGGTCGCGCGGGCGGCGGATGCGGGGCAGACGACGCGCTTCGATGCGGCGGGGGTGATCCTGCTGGGCAGCGAGGCCGCCTTCCGCGTGGCGGGCGAGGCGGTGCAGGCGCTGGGCGGCGCAGGCTATACCAAGGACTGGCCGGTGGAACGCTATCTGCGCGACGCCAAGCTGCTCGATATCGGCGCGGGGACGAACGAGATCAGGCGCATGCTGATCGGGCGGGAATTGATCGGGGCAAACGGATGAGCGCGAAGATGACCCCTCCGTCAGCCGCCTCGCGTCTGCCACCTCCCCATTTGTCCCTGCGGGAAAAATGGGGAGGACCTTGTTCCTCCCTGTTTTTGCGAAGCACAAATGGGGAGGTGGCAGCCCGCAGGGCTGACGGAGGGGTATTCTCCGCAAGCGAGTTTGCCGCATGAGCGCCCCCGTCCTCTCCTCCAATCTCGACCTTTCCAGCCCAGAGGCGCAGGCGCGCGCGGCGCATAATCGGGCCTTGGCGCATGAGCTTCGGGCGCGGGTGGCCAAGGCGGCGCTGGGCGGTGATGAAAAATCCCGCGCCCGCCATGTTGCGCGCGGGAAGCTTCTCCCCCGCGACCGGGTGGAGCGCCTGCTCGATCCGGGCTCGCCGTTTCTCGAGATCGGGCAGCTCGCGGCGAACGGGATGTATGGTGACGAAGTCCCCGGCGCGGGGATCATTACGGGCATCGGGCGGGTTTCGGGCCGCCAGTGCATGATCTTTGCCAACGACGCGACGGTGAAGGGCGGCACCTACTTCCCGATGACGGTGAAGAAGCATATCCGCGCACAGGAGATCGCGGCGGCGAACCGCCTGCCGTGCGTCTATCTGGTCGACAGCGGCGGGGCGAACCTGCCGAACCAGGCGGAGGTCTTTCCGGACCGCGACCACTTCGGCCGGTTCTTCTACAACCAGGCGCAGATGAGCGCGCAGGGCATTCCGCAGATCGCCAGCGTCATGGGCAGCTGCACCGCAGGCGGCGCCTATGTGCCGGCGATGAGCGACGAGAGCGTGATCGTGCGCGAGCAGGGCACGATCTTCCTTGCCGGGCCTCCGCTGGTGAAGGCGGCGACGGGCGAGGAGATCAGCGCCGAGGATCTGGGCGGCGGGGACCTGCATGCGAGGAAGTCCGGCGTGGTCGATCATCTGGCGGACAATGACGAGCATGCTCTGACGATCGTGCGTGATATCGTGAGCCATCTGGGCGCAAAAATAGGGACAGTCCCCATTTTCGGGCAGGCCGCGTTCGGAAGTGGAAAACAGGATGCGAAAATGGGGACTGTCCCTATTTTTGCGCCCCCGCGCCTGCCGAAGTATGATGCGGAGGAGCTTTACGCCATCGTGCCGGAGGACGTGCGCGCGCCTTATGATGTGCATGAGGTGATCGCGCGGATCGTCGATGGCAGCGAGTTCCATGAGTTCAAGGCGCATTACGGGACGACGCTGGTCTGCGGCTTTGCGCATGTGTGGGGCATGCCGGTGGCCATCCTCGCCAACAACGGCGTCCTCTTCAGCGAGAGCGCGGTAAAGGGGGCGCATTTCATCGAGCTGGCCTGTCAGCGGCGCATTCCGCTGCTGTTCCTGCAGAACATTTCAGGGTTCATGGTTGGCGGGAAGTATGAGGCGGAAGGCATTGCCAAGCATGGGGCAAAGCTGGTGACGGCGGTCGCCACCGCGCAGGTGCCCAAGCTGACGGTGCTGATCGGCGGCAGCTTCGGCGCGGGCAATTATGGCATGTGCGGCCGTGCCTATGATCCGCGGTTCCTGTTCACCTGGCCCAACGCGCGGATCAGCGTGATGGGCGGGGAGCAGGCGGCCTCGGTGCTGGCAACGGTGCACCGGGATGCGGACAAGTGGACGCCGGAGGAAGCCGAAGCCTTCAAGGCGCCGATCCGGCAGAAGTATGAGGACGAGGGCAATCCCTATTACGCGACCGCGCGGCTGTGGGATGATGGGGTGATTGATCCGGTGCAGACGCGCGATGTGCTGGGGCTGGCGCTGGGGGTTTGCCTTGAGGCGCCGATTGCGGAGGCGCCCCGGTTCGGGGTGTTCCGGATGTGAGCGAAGGACCTACCCCTCCACCACCGCTTCGCGGCGGTCCCCCTCCCCGTTCCGGGGAGGTGCTATGAGCGGCGATTGCCTTGAACCTCCCCGGAACGGGGAGGGGGACCACCCGCAGGGTGGTGGAGGGGTGCTCTCCGCGAGCGCCAACGCCTTCCGGATTGCCAAGCGCGAGCGGCGCTCCGGCAATTTACCCGAAGTTCTGATCTGGCGCGAACTTCGCAAGCGTCCCGGTGGCTACAAGTTTCGCCGCCAGCACCCGCTGGGCGATGTGGTGCTCGACTTTACCTGCCTTGAGCGGCGCGTGGCCATCGAGATCGATGGCATTGCGCACGAGCGGGGCGATCGGCCCGAGCGTGATGTGCGGCGTGATGCATGGCTGGATGTGCGCGACTTTGCGGTGCTGCGTATTCCCGCGCGCTATGTGCTGGGGAACCTTGAAGGTGCGATAGCGGCCATTGTTTCCGCATGCGATGCGCGTTCACCCCTCCACCACCCTTCGGGCGGTCCCCTTCCCCGTTCCGGGGAGGCTTAAGGGAAGACCAATGATCACGCTCCTCTCATCCCTTGCCCTCGCTGCCGCGCCTCTCCCGCAAGGGGAGCGCCTGCCGCCGCCGGATTTCGGTGACAAGGAAGTCATCGCGGTCGTTGATGCGCTGTTTGCCACGCTGGAGAAGGGCGATGGTCCGGCGCTGCTGCAGCTGGTCTATCCGCAGGGCCGCGTTACCGCGCGGGGGACTTTGCGGAGCGGGTTTACCGGGCTGCGCAGCCAGAGCTTTGCCGAATATGCGGCGGCCATGAAGCTGGGCTCGGGCTTTCATGAGCAGATCAGCGACATGATCGTCGAGCGCGATGGGGATGTCGCGATGGTGTGGGCGCCGTTCACGGTCTCGATCGGGGGCAAGGTGGCAAGCTGCGGCACGGATCACTTCGATCTCGTGCGCGAGAACGGCCAATGGAAGGTGATGAACCTCACGTTCTCCTCGCGCACGGAAGGGTGCGGCGCATGATCCAGTCCCTCCTCATCGCCAATCGCGGCGAGATCGCCTGCCGCGTGATCCGCACGGCGCGGGCCATGGGTATCCGCACCATCGCGGTCTATTCGGATGCCGATGCCAAGGCGCTGCATGTCCGTTCGGCGGACGAGGCGGTGCATATCGGGCCGAGCCCGGCGCGCGAGAGCTATCTGGTGGGCGAGAAGATCATTGCGGCGGCCAGGGCGACCGGCGCGGAGGCGATCCATCCGGGCTATGGGTTCCTTTCGGAGAACGCGGAGTTTGCGCAGGCGGTGATCGATGCGGGGCTGATCTGGGTCGGCCCCAAGCCGGCTTCGATCACCGCGATGGGGCTGAAGGACGCGGCCAAGGCGCGGATGATCGCGGCGGGGGTGCCGGTGACGCCGGGCTATCTCGGCGAGGACCAGTCCGAGGCGCGGCTGCAGGCGGAGGCGGATGCGATCGGCTATCCGGTGCTGATCAAGGCGGTCGCGGGCGGGGGCGGCAAGGGCATGCGGCGGGTTGAAGCCGCGGCGGAATTTGCCGAGGCGCTGGCTTCGTGTCGGCGCGAGGCGGCGGCTTCGTTCGGCGACGACCGGGTGCTGATCGAGAAGTACATCCTCTCGCCCCGCCACATCGAAGTGCAGGTGTTCGGCGATAGCCACGGCAATGTGGTGCACTTGTTCGAGCGCGATTGCTCGCTGCAGCGGCGGCACCAGAAAGTGATCGAGGAAGCCCCCGCCCCGGGGATGGACGAAGCGACGCGCGAGGCCGTGTGCAGCGCGGCGGTGCGGGCGGCCAAGGCGGTGGACTACGAGGGCGCGGGCACCATCGAGTTTATCGCTGACGCCAGCGAGGGCCTGCGCGCGGACCGCATCTGGTTCATGGAAATGAACACGCGGCTGCAGGTGGAGCACCCGGTGACGGAGGAAATCACCGGGGTCGATCTGGTGGAGTGGCAGCTGCGCGTGGCGAGCGGGGAGCCGCTGCCGAAGCGGCAGGAGGAGCTGAGCATCAACGGCTGGGCGATGGAAGCGCGGCTTTATGCGGAGGATCCGGCCAAGGGGTTCTTGCCGAGCATTGGAACACTGACGCACAGCCGATACCACGGGATGCGTATCGAAGCGGCCGTTTACGCTGGCGACGAGATTTCGACGTTTTACGATCCGATGATCGCAAAGATCATCACGCATTCCGATACTCGCGAAGAAACGCTACGCGATCTGATCGACCAATGCGCCGCGACGGACTTGTGGCCGGTCAAGACCAACGCCGGCTTCCTAGCCAAACTGCTGGCGCGGCCCGAATTCGCTGCAGGCGCAGTCGATACCAACTTCATCGCAGCACATCAGGACGATCTAATCGCTGTGCCGCCACTCAGCGAAGAAGCGCTGGATGCCGCAGTCCATCTCCTGCTCGATACCCGGCCAATGTCCGAAGGCGCGCTTGCCATGTCGGGCTTCCGGCTTAACGCCGCACCGCGGCAAGAAGTCCTGCTTGAGGTCGAGGGTGATGTCGTCACAGCGCCGATCTCGGCCGACTGGAGTCCACACGCAAACTATTTGGCACGGGCCCACCTAGAGCATGGCGAACTAGTCAAATTTGACCAAGGCTATGGCTACCGCGTTGCGCTCCATACCCCGCGCGGGCTTGGCGCAGGCGGCGCAACCTCCGACGGCGCCATCCTCGCCCCCATGCCCGGCAAGGTGATCGCGGTGGACGTCACCGCAGGCGACACTGTCACCAAGGGCCAGAAGCTGCTCGTGCTCGAAGCGATGAAGATGGAGCATGCGCTTGTCGCGCCGTTTGATGGGAAGGTGGCGGAGCTGACTGTGGCGGTGGGCTCGCAGGTGCAGGTCGAAGCCTTGCTGGTGCGGGTGGAGAAGGCGAGCGAGTGAGCAAGCGGCGAGGGGAGTGCGTTGCCGCTGATGCCGTAAACCCCTCCCCGGCCCTCCCCTTGAGGGGAGGGGGTAGAGAAGAGGGATGTGCAGGATGGCAGGCCGGTACTTCGATGAATGGCAGGTGGGGGACCGGATCGCGCATGAGATCCGGCGGACGGTGACCGAGACCGACAACCTCCTGTTCTCGGTGATGACGCACAACCCGCAGCCGCTGCATATCGATGCCGAAGCGGCGAAGGCGAGCGAGTTCGGGCAGATCCTCGTCAATGGCACTTTCACGTTCGCGCTGATGGTGGGGCTGTCGGTCGGCGATACGACCGTGGGCACGCTGGTGGCCAATCTGGGCTATGACAAGCTGGTGATGCCCAAGCCCGTGTTTCTGGGCGATACCCTGCGCGCGACGAGCGAAGTGGTGGAACTGCGCGCCAGCAAGTCGCGCCCCGATGCCGGGATCGTGACCTTTGCGCACGAGGCGCTCAACCAGCGGGACGAAGTGGTCTGCCGGTGCCTGCGGATGGCGTTGCTGGCGAAGAAGCCGGGCTGAACCATTGCCCCAACCCCGCTCACCCTGAGCTTGTCGAAGGGTGCTGGCACGACGGTTGCGGCAGGTGCTTCGACAAGCTCAGCACGAGCGGTTTTTGCGGGTCTTGGGCGGCAGTTGCTTCGACAAGCTCAGCACGAGCGGATTTTGCGGGTCCTAGGCGGCAGGCGCTTCGACAGGCTCAGCAGGAGCGGTTTCTGCTGTTCTCAGCTCGTTGCGAAAAGCAGGCGGCCCGGGCCGAGCGTTTCGAGGACCTGGGTGATCTCGCGCGGGTTGACCGCGAAGCAGCCCTGGCTGCGGCCGACGCGGCCTTGCGCGGCGACGACGGCGGGCGAGACATAGCTTGCGGCGTGAATCACGATGCCGCGCTCCAGCGCGCGGTCATTGTCAGGATCGAGGCCGATCAGGCGGCGCGAGCGGCCGTGCTTGCCGTAGTAGAGCTCCCCGGTGACATAGCTGCCGCGCGAGGAGGCTTCGGAGTCCACCAGATTCGAGAAGTGCTGCGCCATGCCGCAATTGGCCGGGTCCGAGCCCTTGCCATGCGCCACCAGCAGCGGGGTCGAGGCGGTGCCGCCGACGAGATCGACGATGTGGAAACGGGCCTGCCGCGAGGGCTGCGAGAAATCGACGATGCCGATCTTGTCACGCACCGCGATGACCGCGCTGTGCTTGTCGAGCGCGGCGAGGGCGCGGGGGATAAGGGGGAGAATGCCCGAGCGCGCGATGGCCACCGGTTCGCCCTGCACCATCGGAGCATCGGCGTCCGCGACGGGCACGGTGCCCCAGAAGGTGCCGCCCGGCAGTTCGGGCTCGGCTTCCTGTGCCTGCAAGGCCTGGCGCGGCAGCGCGAGCGATGCGGCGGTTCCGGCAAGGGCGCCAAGAAAATGGCGCCGGTTGATGGTCATTGTCCCAGTTCGTCCTGAACGCAGTGGCGATCCCGCGTTCAACTAAGGCAGGCAATGATTGATGATCCAACCCCCAAGCCCTTAGGGTTGCGACGAAACGTGGCTCCTGCGCCACTGACCGTTGAAATACGGACTCGACGAAACGCGCGCCGAGTCTCTAGGCCGGTAACTTCTGCGAAACTTTTGCTAGAAGGTAATACGTACTTTAGATGGCCAACCTGAACCCAACCTGACTGGGCCGGTCATCTGGAAATGTTGCAGTGATTTAATATTGCCGTGGATTTCACGCAACATATCGCCGAAAATGGCTGAAATCAGCCGTTTTTTCATGACATTTTGTGGCAGAATGTCAGAAAACTGTCATGAAACTAGCCTAGGGGCGGCTTCAGCGAAGAGCTATTCTCCTAACTGAGGTTATTCATGACACTCGCAAATCCGCTGCGCACCGGCCTGCTGGCCGGCGTGTGCCTCGTCGCGTTCGCTTCGACCCCCGCTTTCGCCGCTGCGGCGGACGAACAGGCCGAAGCCGCACCCGCGCCCGGCGTCGACGTGCCCAACGGCGTGCCGATCGAGGAAATCGTCGTCACCGCCACCAAGCGCGAAACCAACCTGCAGAAGACCCCGATCTCGATCTCGGTCGTGAATGCCGAAACCATCCGCGAGCGCCGCGTGCAGAGCCTGCTCGACCTCGCCGACGGCGGCGTGCCGAGCCTTCGCGTCGCGACCTTCGAAGCCCGCCAGTCGGCGCTGACCATCGGCATCCGCGGCATCGTGCCGCTCGACGCCAACCAGCCCGCGCGCGAACAGGGCGTCGGCATCTACATCGACGGCGTCTACCTCGGCCGCCAGCATGGCCTCAACACCGGCCTGTTCGACATCGAGCGCGTCGAAGTGCTCAAGGGCCCGCAGGGTACGCTGTTCGGCCGCAACACCGAAGGCGGCGCACTCTCGCTCGTCTCGAAGGCGCCGACCGGCAAGTTCGGCGGCAGCATCGAAGGCAGCGTCGGCAACATCGGTTCGCGCAGCGGTGCGATCCACCTCAATCTGCCCGAGTTCAAGAACTTCTCGGTCAAGCTCGACGGCGTCTACCAGCACCAGGATCCGATCACCAAGAACCCGCTGCAGGGTCAGGAAGGCTGGGGCCTGTTCGACCGCAAGGGTCTGCGCGCGGCAGTCCGCTGGAGCCCGTTCGCCGGCCTGACCAACGATTTCACCTATGACGTGGCGCGCGACGAGAACACCCCGTTCTACAGCCAGCTGCTGAACTACAACCCCAACAACTGCCTCAGCGGCGGTTCGAACAGCGCGCCGCTGGCGATCCCCGCCGGCAGCACCTGCGTCACCCCCGGCACCGCCTTCGTCGGCACGCAGGGCACTGTCCGCCCGCTGCTCCCCGGCGTGGTGGTCAATGGCGACACGCTGATGCGCGTGGCCGACATCGGCGTGCCGCAGCGCCGCAGCTTCGACGAGACGCACGGCTTCACCAACGTGCTCAAGTGGAAGATTTCGCCGGAAATCGAGCTGCGCTCGATCACCGCATGGCGCGGTGTGGATGTGCAGCAGTGGGACAACTCGGGCGGCGCGCACCGCGTGCCGGTGGTCAACTACCGCCCCGAGTGCACCGCCAACGGCCCGTCGAACTGCACGTTCAGCCGCTATAGCCTTGCCGACTTGCGCCAGCGCCAGTTCAGCCAGGAAATCCAGGCGGTCGGTTCGATCGGTCCGGTCGATTACGTGGCTGGTCTCTACTACTTCAACGAGCACGTGAGCGACACGGCGGCCACGCCGAACTCGATGCGCGTGATCTACAACACGCCGACGCAGGCGACGTACGTGCCCAACACGTTCTGCACGGCTGACACCCCCGAGTTCGTCGGCCAGGCGGTCAACGGCTGCCCGATCGACCGTGCTTCGCAGGTCAACTCGAAGAGCTATGCGATCTTCGGCCAGGCGACGTGGAATGTGAACGAGAAGCTCCACATCACGGCGGGCGGTCGCTACACTTGGGACGAAAAGCAGGGCCAGCTGATCTATTCGCGCAACGTCGATTATCGCGCCAACCCGGCCATCGCCGCCGCGAACGGCTACAGGCCGCTCGACGCGAAGTGGCGCCGGTTCAACCCGCTGGTTACCGTGGCCTACGACGTGAACAACGAAGTCCACGCCTATGCCAAGTACGCGACGGGCTACCGCGCCGGCGGTGCCAGCTCGCGCACCTCGGACTACCGCGCGTTCAACCCGGAAGACGTCAAGAGCTATGAAATCGGCGTGAAGGCGGATCTGTTCGGCCGTCGCGCCCGTCTGAACCTTGCGGGCTACATCATGGACCGCACGGGCAGCCAGGTCGACCTTTCGACGATCCAGCCGACCGCGACGGGCAACTTCAACAACCTCGTGACCTTCAATGCCCCCGGCACCACGAAGATCCGCGGTGTGGAAGCTGACCTGACGGTGAAGCCGACCAGCCGCCTGACGATGAACGTCTCGTACGCCTATACCTACACCGACATTCCGCTGGTGCCGGTGACGTACACGCAGTTCAGCAGCACGGGCACGGCGCTGTTCAGCACGACGGTCAACCAGAAGTTCTACATCGTCTACACGCCGCGCAACGCCGCGAGCGCCTCGGTCGATTACGAACTGCCGGAAATCCTTGGCGGCGCACGGCCGAAGTTCCACGTCGATGCCAACTATGCGCAGGCGACGCAGAGCTTCGACCAGTTCGCGACCAAGGCGGACTCGAGCTTCATCGTCAACGCCCGCCTCTCGGTGCTCGACATCAAGCTGCCGGCCGCTGACACCAAGCTCAACATCGGCCTGTGGAGCCGCAACCTGTTCGACCACCAGTATGTCTATCGCCGCGATCCGTCGAACAGCTTGCCCGCTGTGCAGACCAGCGGCCCGGCCGGTACGAACGTGGTCGTGATCGGCAACAACGGCAACGTGCTGGGCGACTACGGCAACTTCAACATGCCGCGCACCTTCGGCTTCGACGCTTCGATCAAGTTCTGATCTGAGCGCAGATTGCAGACGAAAAGACGGCGGCCGGAGCGATCCGGCCGCCGTTTTTCGTTTGGGCGCGGGGGTGGCTCAGCGACGGTCGAGGCCGATCTTGCCCGAGCCGAAGGCTGCGACCTGGAGCAGGCCGCCCGCCATGGCGAGGTTCTTCAGGAAGTGGATGAACTGGTTCTGATCCGCGAAGTGCGCGTGGAAGGCGAGCGCGGTGGCGACGCTGAAGCCGGCGAGAACCAGAGCCACGATGCGGGTGCGAAACCCGGCGATGAGGGCCAGGCCGACGCCGACTTCGATGAGGGCGGCCGCAATCAGCGCGGCGGGGGCGAAGGGCAGGCCGGCGCTGGCGATATAGCCGATGGTGGCGGCGGGCGCGGCGATCTTGCCGATACCGCTGAGGATGAAGATCGCGGCGATCAGCACGCGGCCGGTCGCGGCGAGCAGGTGACCAGTGGCGGGGGTGGAGATTTCGGTGGCGGAGGCGGTTGCAGTGGTAGTCGACATGGCATGATCCTTTGCAGTTCCTGCCGGGCGAGGGGCCGTCCGGTCTTGCTGCAGTCTGGATAGACCCATGCCTTTATCCTGAAAATCCGGATAAATCTGTTCTATCCGTTCGATAAAATCGATAGATGGCGTCCGTCCGTCCGTCAGTCTGCCGTGCGGAATTCGGCGGGGATCGGGCAATCGGTGCAGACGCGGTTGTCGCAGAGGCGGCACAGGGTGCAACGCTCCAGATCAGTGCCGGGCAGGGCGGCGAGCAGCTTGTGAAGCAGAGCGGCGAGCATATCCTGCTCGGCGCTGCCCAGCGGTTCGAGGACCGGCTTGATCACTGCGAGGCGTTCCTTGAGCAGCGTCTCGCGCAAGGCATGGCCTTCGTCGGTGAGATGGAGAGCAATCGCCCGCCTGTCCCGCCCTTGCCGCCGCTCGACCAGCCCATCGGCGACGAGGCGGTCGATCAGCCGGACGCAGCCGGGGTGCGAGAGGCCGAGGATATGGCGGAGCTGGTCGTTCGAGGGGCCGAGGCCGTAACCGATCACCACCAGCGCCGCGGGGGTTTCCCCGGCGTGGTGCAGCGTCTGGCGCGCGGCTTCGGCAATGCGGTCCGCCACGGCGAGGCCGAGGGCGCCGAGGAGATTGGCTGTCCGGTCGATCATCCCGCCCTATTATGTGCAGGCCGCACGAATATCAACTTGACCGATAAGTGCGCTCCGCACATAAAATGGACGGGTACTTCGGGCGCAACCGGAGTCGCCCGGGAGATTGCCATGAACAGCCCTGCAAACCCTCCGCTCAGCGCCGAGCACGCCGATTTCTACGCCCGCTTCCAGTCGTTTTGGGCAGCCCCGTCGGGGTCGCGCGTGGCAGAGCTGATCGCTCCCCACGCCACGGTCCATTTCAGCGGGGCCGGAAGCTTCTCCGGCGCGGAATACGTCGATGTCATGGCCGGCATGCTGGGCGCGATGGAGGCGCTCGAAGTGACGCCGATCGACTGCGCGGGCGCGGGCGAGCTGCTCTACATCTTCTGGAGGGCCAGCGCCCGCATCGGCGGCGAGCATCGCGCGTGGTGCGGGGTGGACCGCATGCACATCGTGGACGGCATGGCCATCGAGGAGCACGTGCTGTTCGATTCCGCTGCGCTCCAACCAGCCGGCTGAACGCGCGCGTCAGGCCGCGCGGCGCGGTCCGATCTGGCGGCGGGCGTCGCGGACGAGGCGTTCGTAGCTGGCGAAAAGCTCGGCGAAGTGGTCGTCCATCACGCGCGGGGCGGGGATCACGGCGCGGGGGCCGTCGATCCCGCTTTCGCGGGCGATGCAGTACTCGACAATGGTTTCGGCAGCGGCGGCGGCATTGGCGGATTCGTAGATCCAGCCGGTGCCTTCCATGCGGGCCTGCGCGCGCGCCTGATCCGCCGCACCGCCTTCATCGGGGGCGATCAGCGGGAGGCCGGAGGCGCGGGCTTCGGCGGCGACCATGCAGAAGGTTTCCGCCTCGCAGCCATGGACCAGCGCATCGGCGCTCGCCATCACGCGGGCGAGTTCGGCGCGCACGGTGATCGGCTCGAGAATGCGGATATGCGGATTGCCCGCGATGCGCTTCTCGATGGCCTTGAGATCGCGGCCCTGCCCGGCGAGCACCATGCCGACCGGACGGCGCGTGCCCGCGGCGGTGACGGCATCGACCAGCATGGGCCAGCGCTTTTCCGGCGCGAACCGGCCGACGCCGATGAGGAGCGTCGCGTCCTCGGGCAGTTCGCAGAGCTCGAGCAGGCCCTTGCGAAGGCGTTCGTCACGGTGCGAAGGCGAGAACACGCCGGGGTCGACGCCCATCGGGTTGGTCACGACGCCCGCGAGTCCGCCATTGGTCAGCCGGTCCGAGAGGCCCTGGCTGGCGCTGACGATCATGTCGAACTGCGTGTCGAGCCGGCGCAAGTGGCGCCAGTAGCGATCGAACGCCTTGTCGATCACCGGGCGCGGGGCGACGCCGTCGAACCAGCGGTAGGCATAGGCCGAGAGCGGATCGGCGTGCATGATCAGCGCGCGCGGGGCGGTGCCCGGCCATTCGCCGACAAGGCTCGCGCTGCGCCACGGGGAGGAGGCCTCGACCATGTCCGGCGCTTCACGGTCCAGCGCCTGATAGAGCGCTCCCACGTCGCTGAAATAGCGGTAGTTGAAATCGAGCGGGAACACCGTGCTCTTCAGCCAGACGATGCGCGCGTTCGGCCCGCGTTCCTCGACGCGATTTTCCTCGCCCGGTGCGATGACGACCACTTCGTGGCCCATCGCCGCACCGGCCTTCAGCTTGCGGTCAACATATGTGCGCACACCGCCGCCCTTGGGCGCGTAGAAGGCGCAGACATCGACGAGCTTCATGGAATGACCTACGATCTCTTGAGGGGACCGAACGAGAACAGGCCCGTACGGTAGTTCATCAGGACACGCAATGTGGTTAAGCCGCCGTTCGCGCTGACCGCTACGGCGGCGGCCTTGGGCTTCGACCAGCCGAGTTTCGGGTTGCCCGAAAAGCCGATGCCATCGTGGCTGAGGCTGAACTTGCGGTCCGCATTGCGGTCGTGGAGCACCGTCACGGCAAAGGTGCCGGGGCCGGGCAGGCGGATGCAGATGCGCGGCACCGGCTCGGCAGGCACCGGCACCTCGACGCGGCGGAAGGTCTTGCCAGCCATCACCAGCACGTTGTCGTCGGCGAGGAAATCGCCGTCGTTGGCTGGGTAGACCTCGACCTTCACGCGGCCGCTGCGGTCCTTGAGGCCCATCAGGTCGACGAGAAAGGCAGGCCCGCTCTCACCCGGACGGCACTGGCCTTCGGCCTTGCCGAGATCGGGCGTGGAAGGGATTGGTCCCGCTGCCGTCAGCAGCGCCAGCGCACCACCAAGAAAAACGAAACGTTTCAAGCATTCTTCTCCCGCTGAACCAAGTCAAGGAGCATCAAGCCCATGAACAACACCACATGCGTTGCCACAATCAGCAGCGATATCATGGCAATCATGTCGCTAGTCTGAACCTGACTGCCGACGAGCAGGGTCGAGATACCGGCGAAAGCAATGTCTTTATTGGGAATGAGCGGGAGACGGGACAAGAGGAGCCGAACAGTCGCGAACATCAGCCACGAGCCGATGCCGACGCCGGGGAGGATAAGGTGCCAGGCCAGCGCCGAGAGGCCGGTGTTGGCGACGATGCGCAAGGTGTGGACGACGAAGACGAAGGCGAGATCGGCCTTGGCGAGGCTGAGCAGGCCGTTGCGGAAGAACATGATCACGAGGCTGGTGACGAGCACGACCCCGATCGAGGTGGCGAGGACATGGCCGTTGTCCGACCCGGCGCCATCGAGCCCCAGCTGGCTGATGATCGGCCACGTCATGATGAGCAGCAGCACGGTCATGATATTGCCCGCGAGCGCGGAGAGGATCGCGACATCCTTGACCGCGCCGAAGGGCGAGCCTTCCATCTTCACGTGGCGGCGCGCCCAGTCGTAGAAATAGACTTCACCGACATAGCCGAGCAGCAGCTCGTTGCCGATCAGCTTCTTGAGCAGCGGGAAAATGCCCGACACGGGAATGCCCCAGAGCTTGCGGAAGATGACCCAGTCCGCCACCGGACCCGCGAAGTAGCTGGCGGCGAGCACCAGCCAGATCAGCGGAGAGGTCGGCACGATCGACCAGACCTGACCCCAATCGATCTTGCGCAGCTGCCACAGCACGGCAACCAGAATGGCGAGCGAGATCACCGGGCCGATCCAGCCGCTCCACTTGCGCAAACTGCGTTCCAGCGGCGCGGCGCTGGGCAGCGCGGTGGGCAGGACGGGCGGGAGGGCTTCGGCCATAGCTTCGGGGGGAACCATCGGTGACATATCCTTCGCGGAGGGCGCTTCGCCATCGGGGTTAAGCATGGGCGAGCCCCTCCATCAGCGCGCGATAGCCATGCGAAGCTATCTCCACGGTGAACCGGCGTGATTGATCACGCGCGGCGGTTTCGTCAAATTTCAACTTGGCAATGTCCTGCATCGCCTGTGCGAGCGCGGCGGCATCGCCGACGGGCACGAGCAGGCCGAAGCGGCCGCCGCCGAGCATGTCCTCCATGCTGACGCTGCAGCGGGTGGTGACGATGGGCAGACCGGCTGCAAGCGCTTCTGCGACGACCGCCGGAACCCCTTCATAATCCGAGGAAAGTACCAGCGCGTCGGCCGAGGCCAGTTCGGCATCGAGCGGGCTGACATGGCCGGGCAAGCGGACCTTGGCCGTGAGCCCCAGCCGCTCGACCTGCGCTTCCAATGCGCGGCGGGCAGAACCTTCGCCGATGATGGCCAATCGGTCATCCGGGCCAGCCATGCGCGAAAAGGCATCGATCAGCAGGCCGAAATTTTTCTGCGCGGCGAGCCGTCCGATGGCGAGGAAGCGCCGTCCGGGGCCGCGCGGTGCGGCTTTGGCGGCTGAGCGCGCGGCGGCAAGGCGCTGGATATCGGCCTCCGCCAGCGAGGGATCGTCGATCACCGCGATGTGCTGCTGCGGCGCGCGCATCAGGCTGGCGATCTCCTCGCGCATCGGCGGGGCCATGCCGACGAGGCGGTCGATCACCCGGCCCTGGATGCGCAGCCACATACGGTAGAACAGGCGCGCCGGGGGGGGCAGATCGTTGCGGATGAGGTCGTTGCTCATCTTGGCGACGATGGGCGGGCAGGCCTTGCCCAGCAGCAGGCGCATCGAGACGGCGACGATGGTGTAGGAATTGCCTGCGCAGAACAGGACATCGGGCCGGATGCGGCGGATCGCCGCGGGCAGGTGAAAGATCATCCACAGCGTTTCCCAGCTGGCATGGGGCACGCGCTGGCTGCCGAGCAGTTCGAAGGCAAGGCCCGGCCAATCGCGCTTCATGACGCCGGAGCTGCGCCCCATGACCAGCCTGGCATCGAGCCCCTGCGCCCGCCACGCCTCGTGCAGGCGCAGCGCCACGCGCTCGACACCGCCGGGGGCGAAGCTGTGGAGGCAGGTCAGGATGCGCAGCGGACGCGTGGCGGCGGGGTCCGCCTGCGTCAGAGCCGCCGGCTGCGCGTTCATTGCGCCCCGCCGAGCGCGGCATAGCGCGAAGGCTGGTGCGTGCGGACGAAGCGCGCCAAGGTCTTGTCGATGCTGGCGAGCAGCGCGGGGACGGTGGTGTCGCCCGGGTGGACCGCGACGCGGATCGTTTCGGTGAAAGGCAGCGCGATGCGGCCGAGCGAGGCGGCGAAGAGCGAACTGGCGATGCGCGCCTTGCTGCGGCTGGCCCAGGTGATCACCGGGCCCTTGGCGAGCACTTCGCCGCTGGCCGGACGCCAGACTTTCATGTGGTCTTCGGCGAGCGCAAAACCCAGCTCGCGCAGCGCGGCGTGTGCGCCTTCGCCGTAGAGCCATGCCGGCGCGATGAAGCCGGCGACCGGGCGGCCGATCACGTCCTCCACCAGCGCGCGGCCATCGCGCATGCGCTGGAGCGCTTCGGCGTGGGGGAGGTTGAGAAACTCGCCTTCGCCCGCGGTCATGTGCTTGCCCTTGATCGCGGCAAGGCCTTCAGTGGCGGGCGTCTCGTCCTTGTGGCTCCAGCCGTGGAGGAACATCTCGATGCCCTGATCGGCCCAATCGCGCAGGCGGGCGGCAAAGGCGGCATTTCCGGCAATGGGAGCACCGCGCCAGTGGTCCGGAATCACCAGCATGGCGAAATTCGCCGCGCCGACGTGCCGCGACAGCCGCTCGGCCAGCGCATCGACCTGGGCTTCGAACCGCGGCGAAACGTCGTGGATCGAGACCAGAAGCCGCCGCGCGGACGTGCTGGAGAAAGGCGCGGGGGCGTTCATGCGCGCGCCGGTATCACCTTGTGCTGCACTGCCGCAAGACGCCGCCGCGTCCCGCCTTCGATTGTCGTCATCGGTATGGTCCCCTCGCGCGTGACCTGACCTTGCCTTCGCGGCGGCTTGTGCACGCCAACTGCGGCGAGGACATGGCAATCGTGCCGGCAATCCGCAAGGTGGCGGGCACATATGCGCAGACCGGCGAAATCCCCGCGCGTTTCGTCGCTGAGGGAATTGTCTATCAAATATGTTGAGTTATTGTGAGTGCTGTCGGGACGTGCACCGAGTCGACCGGCCATTCTTCTCTCGGAGACGTATGATGGCCGATGAAATCAATACCTTGAATGATAGTCCTGCGCCGGTGATCCTGACCGTGCCGGGGCTTTGCAATTCCGGCCCCGGCCACTGGCAGACCTTGTGGGAAGCGCAATTGCCGCGCTGCCGCCGGGTCGATCTGGGGCTGTGGGAAGACCCGCACCGCAACACCTGGGTGAACAAGCTCAATCTTGCGATCCAGCGCGCCGAAGGGCCGGTGGTGCTCGCGGCGCACAGTCTGGGCTGCCTCGCGGTGGCGTGGTGGGCGGAGTATGAGCAGCCGGCCAATCCTTATCTGGGCTGCCCTGTAGAGGGCGGAAAGGTGATCGGCGCGCTGCTGGTCGCGCCGCCCGATGTCGAGGAGCGCCCGCTCGACCGCCGGTTGACGCGCTTTGCGCCGGTACCGGAAGCCGCGCTGCCGTTCCCTTCGGTGCTCGTGGCCAGCCGCAATGATCCCTACCTGACGATGGCGCAGGCGCGCGGGCTTGCCCGGCGCTGGGGCTCGCGCCTCGCCGATGCGGGGGAGGCGGGGCATATCAATGCCGCCTCGGAACTGGGCGACTGGGCGTTCGGGCGCGTGCTGCTCAATACCCTGCTGCCGCAGCCGCTGCCGGTGGTGCAGGAGGTGCCGCGCGCGCTTCCGGCGGCGCGGGATGAATTCGATCCGGCGCTCGTCTGGCAGCGCGCCTGATCCTGCTCAGGGCTCGTCCACTCCGGGTCCAGCCTGAGGGGCGGCGCGATCGATACGCAATCCCGTCGATCGCGCCGCCTCGCTTTTTGCAGTCCATGTGAAGCCGGTTGTTGATGGGTCTTCCCAGCGCGCGGCATCCATCGGAGAACCATCGAGCGCCTGCCATGCGCCGTCATCCGGGAACTGCTCGAAGTCCTGCGCGGCGCGCCATGCGGCGAGGGCGGCGACATGGTCCTCCAGCGCACGATCGCGGTTTTCCCAATCGACCCAGGTTACGGCGTTGTCCTGCGCATAGGCGTTGTTGTTGCCGTGCTGGCTGCGGCCGAATTCGTCGCCCGCCGTCAGCATGATCGTGCCGGTCGAGACGAACAGCGTGCCGAGCATGGCGCGGGCGAAGGCGGCGCGGCGGGCCAGGACTTCGGGATCGTCCGTCGGCCCTTCGGCGCCATTGTTCCAGCTGAAGTTCTCGCCGTGCCCGTCGCGATTGTCCTCGCCGTTGGCGTGGTTGTGGCGGTGCTCGTAGGCGAGCGTATCGGCGAGGGTGAAGCCGTCATGCGCGGCGAGATAGTTCACGCTGCGGCAGTCCTTGCCGAATATGTCCGAACTGCCCGCGATCCGCGTCGCGAGCAGGCCTACTCCAGCACTTGGGCCCGCATCGCCGCGCCAGAAGCGGCGGACGTCGTCGCGGTAGCGGTCGTTCCATTCGAGCCAGTGCGGGGGGAAGCGGCCGAGCTGGTAGCCACCGGGGCCGATATCCCATGGTTCGGCGATCATGATCCGGTCTGCGAGCCATGGATCGGCGGCGATCTCGGCGAAGATCGGCGCGTCGGTGGCAAAGCCGGGGCCGCGCGCCATCACGGTGGCGAGATCGAAGCGGAAGCCGTCCACGCCGCAGTGCTGCACGAAGTGGCGGAGGGTAGCGATGGTCAGCGCGCGCATGGCGGGGTTCGCGAAATCGAGCGTGTTGCCGCAGCCGGTGTCGTTGATCAGCGTGCCGTCGGGCGCGTGGGCATAGGCGGCGTTGTCGAGGCCGCGGAAACTGAGCACCGGGCCGAGAATGTCGCTTTCGCCGGTGTGGTTGAACACGAGATCGAGGATCACGCCGATGCCGCGCGCGTGGAGCGCCGCCACCGTCTCGCGCAGTTCGGCGACGCCGCCGGGGCAGAGGCGGGGATCGAGCGCCATGGGGACGACGGGGTTGTAGCCCCAGGCATTGGCGAGGCCGAGCGGGGGCAAGTGGCGCTCGTCGATCCACGCGGTGATCGGCATGAGTTCGACGTCGCTGACATGGAGCTCTTCGAGGTGGGCGAGGACGGCGGGGTGCGCGAGGGCGGCGACCGTGCCGCGTTGTTCCTGCGGCACATCGGGGTGCAGCATGGTGAAGCCGCGCACATTGACTTCATAGATCAGGCCGCCGCGTTTGAAGTGCGGGGGCTGGTGCGGGACTTCGGGGAGTGCGCCGGGCATCACCGCGCGCGGGACTAGCGGGGCGGTATCGACGCCATATGCGCTGAGCGCGGGGCTGTAGGTGAAGGGACGGTCGAGTTCCACCGCGCGGGGATCGACCAGCAGCTTGGCGGGATCGAACCATGCCCCGCGTTCGGGCGCCCATTCGCCGTGGGCGCGAAGGCCGTAGCGGGTGCCGGGGGGAGGGGCGTCCGCCACCCATTCCTCGCCCGCGCGCGCCATCGGCAGGCGGGTTTCGGCCTCGCCGTCGAACAGGCAGAGCGTGACCCCCTCGGCGCGCGGGGCGCGCACCGAAAGCAGGCTCATGTGATCACGTCGGGCGCGGTGCGGCCGGTGCGCGCGGCGATCCCGGCGATGGCCTCGGCAGCAGCGATGAGGTCGCCCAGCATCGCGTCGGTATCGGCATCGAGCGTGCCGCCGGCGGGTTCGTAGCGTTCCAGATAGAGCCGCAAGGTCGCGCCTTCGGTGCCGGTGCCGGAGAGGCGCAGTACGATGCGCGAGCCGCCGACGAAGAGCACGCGCAGGCCCTGGTTCTTGCTGACCGAGCCATCGACGGGATCGGTGTAGGAAAAGCTGTCCGCCGTCTCGACCGTCAGCGGGCCGAAGGTCTTGCCGGGGAGCGTGGGGAACAAGGCTTCAAGGGCGGCCATCAGCGCTTCGGCGACGTCCTTGGGCAGCGCTTCGTAATCATGCCGCGCGTAGTAGTTGCGGCCGAACTTCGCCCAGTGCTGGCGGGCGATGGCTTCCACGCTTTCACCGCGTGCGGCAAGGATGTTGAGCCAGAGCAGCACGGCCCAGAGCCCGTCCTTCTCGCGCACGTGGTCGGAACCGGTGCCCGCGCTTTCCTCGCCGCAGATGGTGGCTTTGCCGGCATCGAGCAGGGTGCCGAAGAACTTCCAGCCGGTCGGCGTCTCGAAGGCGGGGATGCCGAGCGCCTCGGCCACCCGGTCCGCTGCCGCGCTGGTCGGCATCGAGCGGGCGATCCCGGCGAGGCCCTCGGCATAGGCGGGGGCGTAGTGCGCATTGGCGGCCAGCATCGCGAGGCTGTCCGACGGGGTGATGAAGATGCCCTTGCCGACGATCAGGTTGCGGTCGCCGTCGCCATCGGAGGCCGCGCCGAAGGCAGGCGCATCGGGCGAGAACATGAGGTCGAACAGCACCTTGGCATGGACGCGGTTGGGATCGGGGTGGTGCCCGCCGAAGTCTTCCAGCGGCACGCCGTTGTGCACGGTGCCGGGGCGGAAGCCGAGGCGCTTTTCCAGCACTTCGATGGCGTAGGGGCCGGTGACGGCGTGCATGGCATCGAAGGCCATGGTGAGGTCGCTGGCCACCGCCGCGCGGATTGCGGGGAAATCGAACAGCGTTTCCATGAGGTCCGCCCAGTCGGCGACGCTGTCGATCACGTCGACCGTCATGCCCGCGACTTCGCTCGTGCCGAGCTGATCGAGATCGACGTCCGGCGCTTCGACGGTCAGCCAGCGGTCGATGACCTTGGTGCGCGCGAAGATCGCGTCGGTGATTGCTTCGGGCGCGGGGCCGCCGTTGGCGATGTTGTACTTGATGCCGAAGTCCTCATTCGGCCCGCCGGGATTGTGGCTGGCCGAGAGGATGAGGCCGCCGCTGGCACCGTACTTGCGGATCACGTGGCTCGCGGCGGGGGTCGAGAGGATGCCGCCTTGCCCCACCAGCACCCGGCCATAGCCGTTGGCGGCGGCGATGCGGATCGCGGACTGGATCACGGTGCGGTTGTGATAGCGCCCGTCGCCACCGATCACGAGGGTGGCGCCGGGTTCGGGCGAGACCGCGTCGAACACCGACTGGATGAAGTTTTCGGCGTAGTTAGGCTGGGCGAAGACGCGGACCTTCTTGCGCAGGCCCGAAGTGCCCGGCTTCTGATCGGTGAAGGGTGAAGAAGGAATCGTCTGGATCATCGCGTGACCGTAAGGCTCTTGTAGAGATCGGCATAGGCTTCGCCGCTGCCGGTCCAGGTGAAATCGGCGCCCATTCCCGCGCGTTGGAGGCTGCGCCAGGCGGCGGGATCGCGGTAAAGCTGGACGGTGCGGGTGAGCGCATCGGCGAGGGTCTGCCAGCGCACGCCGTCGAACTGCACGCCGGTGGCGACACCGGCCTGCCGCGCGGCGAGGTTGGCGTCGATGACGGTATCGGCAAGGCCGCCGGTGCGGCTGACGACGGGCACGCAGCCGTAGGCGAGGCCGTAGAGCTGGGTGAGGCCGCAAGGCTCGAACCGGCTGGGCACGAGGATCGCATCGCCGCCGCCGAGCATGCGGTGCGACAGCGCCTCGTCATAGCCGATGCGCACGCCGATCCGGCCCGGATGGCGCGCGGCGGCGGCGTGGAAGCCGCTCTCGAGCGCGGCATCGCCCGAGCCGAGCAAGGCCAGCCGTCCGCCGATGCCGACGAGGTGGTCGGCGGCTTCGAGCAGGACGTCCATGCCCTTCTGCCAGGTGAGGCGGCTGATGACGATGAACAGCGGGCCGTCACCCTTCTCGAGGCCGAATTCGGCTTCGAGCGCGCGCTTGTTGGCGGCGCGTTTGGCCAGCGCCCGGGCGGTGTAACTGGCTTTGAGCGCCGGATCGCTGGCGGGATTCCACACGGCGGGGTCGATCCCGTTGACGATGCCGCTGACTTCGCCTTCGCGCGCGCGGATCAGGCCTTCGAGGCCCATGCCGAAGCCGGGCTCGCGGATCTCGCGCGCGTAGGTCGGGCTCACCGTGGTGATGCGGCTGGCGGCGGCGAGGCCGGCTTTGAGGAAGCTGATGCCGCCGTGGTACTCGATCCCGTCGATCGCCATGGCCTGCGGCGGCAGGCCGAGCGCGGGGAACAGGTCCGCGCCGTAGTGGCCCTGGAACGCCATGTTGTGGATGGTGATGACCGAGGGCAGCTGCGCGCCAGCGCCATCTCCGGAAAATGGAGCAAAGCGCTGGTAGGCGAGGGCCATGCCGGCCTGCCAGTCGTGCGCGTGGATCGCGTCGAAGCTCAGGCTTTTGACGGCACCGCCCGCGATATCGGCGGCAGCGCGGCCAAAGGCGGCGAAACGCTTCCAGTTGTCGGGCCAGTCGCGCCCGGTGGCATCGACATAGGGTCCGCCTTCGCGGGCGAAGAGGCCGGGGGCATCGAGGATGAGCAGCGGATGCGCGCCGATCTTGCCCGCCAGCAGCCGCGCCGGTTCGCCGAGCAGGCTGTCCCACGTGTGCAGGACCTTGTGCTTCTTGCCGAGCGTGGCTGTCACCGCCGGATAGCCGGGGAGCAGCGTGGTCATGGCGGCGCCGTGCGGGGCGAGCGCTTCGGGGAGCGCGCCGACCACATCGGCGAGGCCGCCGGTCTTGACCAGCGGGACCGCTTCGGAAGCGACGGAGAGGATGCTGAGAGTCATCTTGCGCCCCTCCCCATCGGGGAGGGGTTGGGGGAGGGGGCTCGGCCTGTCCCGAGAGCGCGGCGCCCCCCCCCCCCCCCCCCCCCCC
>NZ_LJHZ01000121.1:0-3235 GCF_001296055.1 Novosphingobium sp. AAP93 | reverse complement strand
GAAGCAGTGAATCAGGTCAGCCCGCCGAGCGCCAGAGTTTTTCGAACCGTCCAGCTGTCGCGCATTTCGTCCACCTGCCGCTGCGGCAGGCCGAGCGCACTGGCGAGCCAGCCGACGTTCTCGCCGTCGATGCGGTTGATCATGATCTTGCCCGCCTCGTCCTCGATCCGGATGGCGATGGGCACGCCGCCCAAGCTCTCGTTGTAGGTCCGCCCGTCGATCGCCCACCGCACGCCGATGCCGGGCCGGGTCAGGTTGGCGAGCGCGATCTGGATGCCCGCGTCCGCCGCGGCGGTGAGGCGGGCGCTGGTGGTCTCGGCCTCCAGCGTATCGAGCCGCGCCGAAGTCGCCGCCGCCGCCCCCGCCGCGACCGCCGCCATCACGCCGATCCCGGCGACGACGGCCAGCATCGCATAGCCCTGTTCGTGGCGGGGCGGCGGGCGGCGGGTCACGGGATCTTGCCCTTGGTCTTGAACGGCTCGATCGTCTGGATCTTGGCGCGCAGCTCCTCGGTGATCGCGGTGAGGTCGTCGGGCGTGCGCAGCACGTGCGGCTTGATCAGGATGATCAGTTCGGTGCGCTTCTGCGTGTTGTCGTTGTTGCCGAACAGCAGCCCGCCCAGCACCGGCACCCGGCTGAGGATCGGCACGCCGTTCTTGCCGAAGCTCTTGCTGTCGCGGAACAGCCCGCCCAGCGCGATCACCTGCCCGTCCTGCACCGAGACGGTGGTGGCGACGCGGCGGGTGGTGATGGTGGGCGAATTGGCGACGCCGGTCCGGGTCGTCTGCACGTCGCTCACTTCCTGGCTGACGTCGAGCAGCACTCCCCCGCTGGCGTTGACGCGGGGGGTGATCTTGAGGATCACGCCGGTATCGCGGTACTCGACGGTGTTGGCCGAGAGCAGGTTGCCCGTGCTCGCTCCGCCGCCCAGCGGTGTCACCTGCTGTGCCAGCACCGGCACCTGGTCGCCCACCTGCAGCGCGGCGGTCTGGTTGTTGAGCACCATCAGCTTGGGCGCGGAGACGACCTTGACGGTCGTGCGCTGCTCGAGCGCGTTGAGCGTCGCGCTGATGTCGTTGTTGTTGGAGTAGAAATAGGAGAAGCCCGGGAAGGTTCTGGCCGGCGCGGACGTGGTGCCTTCGCCCAGCGCGAAGTTGGACTGGCCGGTCTGGAAGTTCCACTGCACCCCGTAGCGCAGCGCGTCGTTGAGCCCGACTTCGGTGATCGCCGCCTCGATCATCACCTGCACCGGCGGCACATCGAGCTTGCGCAGCGCATCCTCGAGGATCGCGTAGTCATGCGCCGAACCGAACACGACGACGGCGTTGTTGAGCTCGTCCGCCGAGATGCGGACCTTGAGGCCGGAGCTGCCGGTGTCCGCCGCGCTTGCGGTCGGCGGCGGGGGAGGAGGAGGTGGCGGCGGTAGGCGGCTCGGTCCCGATTGGTCCGGCGTGCTGCTGCTGCTGCGCGGCTCGGGAGCGAAGGGATCGGGGTTGTCGGACGAGGCTGCGCCGCCGCCGATCCCGAACGTGGTGTTGATGGTCTTGACCAGATCGCGCGCCCGGCTGTTCTGGACCCGGTAGATATAGAGCCGCGCTTCGTTGCTGGTGCCTTCGCGGTCGAGCACTTCGACCCAGCGGCGCACGTCCTCAAGGTACTGCTTCTGCGCGCTGATCGCGATGACGCCGTTGATCTTGTCCATCCCGATCAGCCGCACCAGCCCCCGCGTCGGCGCGTCGGGCGCGTTGATCAGCTTGTCGAGCTCGGGCACGATCAGGCGGCTGTCGAGGTGCTGGGGGACGTAGAGCGCGAAGGACATCGCGCGCAGCCAGTTTACGTCGAACTGGTCGATCACCTTGTGCACCGCCTTGCGCTGGGCTTCGGTGCCGGCGATGACCAGCGCGTTCTGGGTGGTGTCGAGCGACTGTACCGCGCCCGGCACGACGGTATCGAGCAGCCGCCGCAGCTCGTCGGCATTGGCGTATTGCAGCCGCACCGTCTCGCTGCCGAAGCCGCGGTCGGCGAGGAATTCGGTGCCGCGCGCCTTGGCCGCGTCTACGGTCAGGATGCGGTATCCCGTGCCTTCCCAGACCATCGCGAGGTTTGCTTTCCGGAGCGAGGCCTCGAACAGATCGAGCAGCTGCTGGCGGCTGACCGGGCCGGCGGTCGTCAGGCCCACATCGACATCGCCCTCGACGCTCACGGTGTAGGGAATGCGCAGCGTGTCGCGCAGCACGATCTGGGCGAGCGTGCGCACGTCGGCGCTGGGAATGGTGAACTCGATGTTGCCCTTCGGCCCGCTGCGGGTGCTCTCGGCGGCGGGAAGCCCGGGCGCGGGCTGGGTGCCGCCGACGAGCGCGGTCGTCACGCCTTCCGGGCGGACGACGGGTGCGGGCGGGGCGGGGGGCAGGGCGCGTTCGACCGGCTGCACCGCCTTGGGCGCGCAGCCTGCCGTGGCCGCCAGCGCGAGGGCCGAGAGGGCGGCCATGGGGATCGTCTTGGGCTTATTCACTGATCATCTCGCTCTCGCTGGAGGCCGGTTCGCTGGCGCCGAAGGCGATGCGCCGGGATGTGCCGTTCTTGAGGAAGCGGGCGCCGTCCGCCTCGATCCGCAGCAGGCGCCAGCCGCGATAGCTTGTGCCCGCCGCCATGCGCAGCACGCGGCCGTTCTCATCGCGCAGGAGCAGCGCCTGCACGCGACCGATTTGCGCGCTGCCCAGAACATAGGTGCCGTCGAGCGGGCCGACCCGGTCCTGCGGTACCAGGCTGACGGAAGTATCCACCTGCGCGCCCAGAACCCGCAGCGGCGAGAACAGCGAGGCGCGGCCCGCAAGGTCCGGCGCGGCGACATCGGCGATAGCGGGCAGGCGGCGGTCCGGCGCGCGCCAGACGCCGAGCGCGGGCGGCACCGCTTCGCCCTGTGGCAGGCCAAGCTGCAGTGCCGCGCCCGCCAGCAGGACTAGCGCGAGCCCGGCGGGGAGCAGCGCACCGTTCGCCTTATCGGGCCGGTACGAAAGGAGCCGTTGCTTCAAGTCTGACATCGAGCAGATCCGATTTGGGATTGGTCAGGGCGTCTTCGGCGACGACGGTCAGGCCATCGACCGCGAGTGCGGGTTTCATCCTATTGAGGCGGGCGAGCAGGCCCGCGAGCTGGGTGTGACTGAGCCGCACCTCGAGCGCGGCGCGCGCCCAGCCTTCATCGGCGGGGAGGGCTTCGGAGGTCTTCACGTCGCCG
>NZ_LJHZ01000120.1:0-1188 GCF_001296055.1 Novosphingobium sp. AAP93 | reverse complement strand
TCAGGCCCTTGCTTCCTGCACGCCTGCGCTGTTGTGGCGCAGGGCCTTGAGGACGGTATCGACGATTTGCGGGGCGTTGAGGCCTGCGGTGTCGTACTGCTTGTCGGGGGCGTCGTGGTCCTGGAACACGTCGGGCAGGCGCATCGTGCGGATGCGCAGGCCGGCGTCGGTGAGGCCTTCGTCGCTCGCCATCGTGAGCACATGCGCGCCGAGGCCGCCGATGGCGCCTTCCTCCACCGTCACGATCACCTCGTGCGAGGCCATCAGGCGGCGGATCAGCGCTTCGTCGAGCGGCTTGGCAAAGCGCAGGTCCGCAACCGTGGTCGATAGCCCCTTGGCATCGAGTTGGTCCGCCGCCTTGAGCGCCTCGGCAAGGCGCGTGCCGAGCGAGAGGATCGCCACCTTGCTGCCTTCGCGCACGACGCGGCCCTTGCCGATCTCGAGCCGCACTGGCACCTCGGGCAGGGGCACGCCGACGCCGTTGCCGCGCGGATAGCGGAAGGCGATCGGGCCGCTGTCGTGGAGCGCGGCGGTGTGGACCATGTGGACAAGCTCGGCCTCGTCGGCCGCCGCCATCACCACCATGTTGGGCAAGGTGGCAAGGTAGGTCACGTCGAAGGAGCCTGCATGCGTCGCCCCGTCCGCGCCGACGAGCCCCGCGCGGTCGATGGCGAAGCGCACCGGCAGGTTCTGGATCGCGACATCGTGCACGACCTGGTCGTAGGCGCGCTGCAGGAAAGTCGAGTAGATCGCGCAGAACGGGCGCATGCCCTGCGCGGCCAGCCCCGCCGCGAAGGTGACCGCATGCTGCTCGGCAATGCCGACATCGAAATTGCGTTCCGGATAGGCCTTGGCGAACTTGTCGAGCCCGGTGCCCGAGGGCATCGCGGCGGTGATCGCGCAGACGGTCTCGTCGCGCGCGGCTTCAGCCATGAGCGCCTGGGCGAAGACATTGGTGTAGCTCGGCGGGCCGCCCGCGCTCTTGGCCTGCTCGCCGGTGATCACGTCGAACTTCTGCACGCCGTGATACTTGTCCGCCGCGTTTTCGGCCGGGCCGTAGCCCTTGCCCTTCTGCGTCACGACATGGACGAGGCAGGGGCCTTCCGCCGCATCGCGCACGTTCTCGAGCACCGGGATCAGCTGATCGAGATTGTGCCCGTCGAGCGGGCCGACGTAGTAGAAGCCGAG
>NZ_LJHZ01000012.1:0-57766 GCF_001296055.1 Novosphingobium sp. AAP93 | reverse complement strand
GAGCGAAGTCGAGACACCTGACGCAGCGCATGGTGTCTCGGCTTCGCTCGACACGAACGGAGAAGGTTCAAATCTCTTCCAGCGTCACGCGATCATTGGTGAAGACGCACACCTCGGCCGCCACCTGCATGGCCCGCCGCGCGATCTTCTCCGCATCGTCCTCGTAAGGATCGAGCGCCCGCGCCGCCGCCAGCGCAAAGTTGCCGCCCGAACCGATCGCCGCGATCCCGCCTTCGGGTTCCAGCACGTCGCCATTGCCGGTCAGGATCAGCATCGTCTCCGCATCCGCGACGATCATCAGTGCTTCGAGGTTGCGCAAGTACTTGTCGGTCCGCCAGTCCTTGGCGAGTTCGACCGCCGCGCGCATCAGTTGCCCGCGATGCTGCTCCAGCTTGCGCTCCAGCCGCTCGAACAGCGTGAAGGCATCCGCCGTCGCGCCCGCAAAGCCGGCAATAACCTTGCCTTCCCCGATGCGCCGCACCTTGCGCGCATTGGGCTTCATCACGGTGTTGCCCATGGAAACCTGCCCGTCACCGGCAATGACGGTGCGGCCGTTCTTCTTGACGCCGATGATCGTGGTGCCGTGCCACTGCACGAGCCCGTGGGCTGAATGTTGGTCGTTCATGCCACCGATATGGGTGGCACAAACCGCGGTTCAAGCCGAGGCGATCAGCTGCCGTTCGGACCCGAACCCGTCGGCCCGGTCCGGCCCGTCGCGCCCGGCGTCGCACCGACCGAACCGATATTGCCGAACAGATCCTCGAAGAAGCTGCGGTTGCGGCCCAGCGTCGGCGTCTTGTGCCCGTCGGGGTTGAGCGAGACGACCTTCTCCATCCCGCGCCGCTCGACGCTGGCGACATTGCCCTTCTCGTCGAAGCTCACCATCAGCACGTTTTCGGCCTTCGCCTGCGGACGCTTGAACGGACGCTGGCGGGTGTCGATCGAGACGTAATACCAGATCTGCTTGCCGAACTCGCTCTTGAAGGTCGGCTGGCCCAGCGCACGCTCGACCGAGGTGCGGTTATCGATGCCCGGCTGCACCGAACCCGTCAGCGCGGGGTCGATCAGATAGCCGCGGTGGTCCTTGATGCTGGCGCAGCCGCCGGACATCAGCGCCAGCACGCCCAGCGCCGTCACCGCCCGCAGCCTCTTCATCCGACCATACTCACGCATCTGTCACTCCGCAGTCATCGCCATGCTGGCACCGTGCCCATCGGGACGTTTGCCAATCGGCCCGCGCACCCTATATCGCCGCTTATCGCCACGTGCCTTACGGTGCACGGCGCGTTACTGCAATGGCGCTCAGCCAGTTCCCGGCCCTGAACCGCGCCGCCAGCCAAGAAGGACGCCATCCCATGTCATTCCTCGCCCGGTTGTTCGGAGCCCGTCAGGATGATCGCGATACCGTGCGCGAACTCTGGCACCGCACCGTCGCCATCGCGCGCGAGAAGGAATGGTACCGCGATTGCGGCGTCGCCGATACGCTTGCCGGACGGTTCGACATGATCACGCTCGTCCTGAGCATCGTCATGCTGCGCATGGAGCACGAAGAGGCGCTGATCGCTCCCAGTGCTCGCCTGACCGAACTGTTCGTCGAGGATATGGACGGCCAGTTGCGCGAACAGGGCGTCGGCGATGTCGTCGTCGGCAAGCATATCGGCAAGCTCATGGGCACGCTCGGCGGCCGTCTTGGCGCCTACCGCGAAGGCCTGGCTGGCGGTGAAGTCGCCATGGCCGACGCCGTCCGCCGCAATGTCACGCTCACCTCGGGCACCGATCCGCTGCTGGTTGCCCAGCGCGCCCGCGCCTTTGCCGCCGGCCTCGCGCTCGTGCCCGGCTTCCGCGTGCTGGCGGGAGAAATCGGGCGATGAGCGGGCCCGCGCCCGAATACAGCTACCCGGTCGATTTGCGCCAGATCACCGATGTGCCGCTCAAGCTCGTGCCGGATGAAGCCGCCCGCCGCCGCCTCGCCGGCCGCTTCGGGATCACCGCCATTCCCGCGATGGAGGCCACGGTACAGCTCGTACGCGAGGGCGAGCGGGTGACCGCCACCGGCCGCCTCGTTGCCGATGTCATCCAGGCCTGCCGCGTCTCGGCTGAGGACTTCCCCGTTCATATCGACGAACCCGTCCACCTGCGCTTCGTGCCGCCGATGGGCGAGATCACGCCGGACGAGGAAATCGAGCTCACCGCCGATGATTGCGATGAGATCGAATACGAAGGCACCGCCTTCGATCTCGGCGAAGCGCTGGCGCAGACCCTCGCGCTCGCTATCGATCCCTTCGCCGAGGGCCCGAACGCCGATGCCTTCCGTGCCGAACACGGACTAACCGGTGAAACCCCCAGCGGCCCCTTCGCCGCCCTCGCCGCGCTCAAGAAACAGGACTGACTCGATGCGCGAAGACGGACCCCAACGCGGCCCCGGCCAAGGTCACCGCGACCTCACCAAGGGTCCGATTCTCTCGACTCTGCTCGTCTTCTCTGCGCCCACACTTGCCTCGAACATCCTTCAGGCGCTCAACGGTTCGGTCAATTCGGTCTGGGTCGGCCGCCTGCTCGGCGATTCCGCGCTCGCCGCCACGGCCAACGCCAATGTCGTTATGTTCCTCGTTTTTGCTGCGGTGTTCGGCTTCGGCATGGCCGCCACGGTCAAGGTCGGACAGGCCTTCGGTGCCGGGCAGGTCGATGCCGCGCGCCGCACGTTCGGCACTGCGATCGGCCTTTGCCTTGGCCTGAGCCTCGTTCTCGCCCCGCTGGGCTGGGTGCTGACCCCGGCGCTGCTCCACGCGATGCGCACGCCGCCCGAAATCTTCGACTACGCGCTCACCTACTTGCGGCTGATCTTCGTCGCGATGCCTGCCTCCACCATCACCGTGATCGTCGGCATGGGTCTGCGCGGTGCGGGCGATGCGCAGACCTCGCTACGTTTCATGATCGTCTCGGTCGTGCTCGATATCGCGCTCAACCCGCTGCTGATCGCGGGGTTTGGCCCCGTCCCCCCACTCGGCATCGCTGGCTCCGCGCTCGCCACGGCCATCGCGTCCTACGCCGCCGCGCTCGGCCTCATCGTCTTCGTCTATGCGCGCAATCTGCCGCTGCGCCTGCGGGGACGGGAACTCGCCTACCTCATCCCTCACCCGGCGGAGCTGCGCTAAATCCTCGTCAAGGGCCTGCCGATGGGCGCACAGATGCTCATGATCTCGGCTGCAGGAATCATCATGATCGGCCTCGTCAACCACGAAGGCGCGGTGATCAGCGCAGCCTACGGCGCCTCGCTCCAGGTCTGGACCTATCTCCAGATGCCCGCGATGGCGATTTCCGCCGCGCTCAGCGCCATGGCCGCACAGACCATCGGCGCCGGGCTCGGCAGCCGCCTTGGCAAGATCACCCGCGCCGGCCTCATCCTCAACATCTCGATCACCGGCACGCTCACCCTGCTCCTGCTCGGCTTCGATCGCCCGGTGCTGTCGCTGTTCCTTGGCTCCACCAGCCCTGCGGTTGACGCTGCCCGCCACATCCAGTTCCTCGCAAGCTGGAGCTACGTGCTGTTCGGCATGACGATCGTCCTGTTCGGCACGATGCGCGCCGGCGGCGTGGTGATCGCTCCGATCATCGTGCTCGCGATCGCGATGTACCCGGTGCGCATCGGCTTTTACTTCGCTGCCTATCCGGCACTGGGCCCCGATGCGCTCTGGCTCTCCTTCCCGGTCGGCTCGGCCGCAGCGACAATCATGGCCACCATCGCCTACCGCCGCCCCGGCTGGCGCCAGAAGGCCCGCGCGGTCGATCAGGACGAATGCGCCGAGGAATCACAGGCGGACGGCGATTGCTCGGGCCGGATGGCACCGGCGCTCTAGTCGCTTCCATTACGCCAGCGCCAGCCGCCCTTCGTCCGCGTTGCGCAGACCCAAAGCAGGGCCGCGGTGGCCACCATGATCAGGCAGAAGCCGATGAACGGTGCCAGCAGCGGCGGCAGCACGATCACGCCGACCAGATAGGAGATGAAAACCGTCCAGCCTTCCCACGAAATCGGCAATCCCGATCCATAGCCATAGCGCTTGGGCGCGAACCACGGTTTGCGGGCCTGTGCCATGTACCAGTAACTCCTTGCGACTCGATGCAATTCCGCATCGTGAGGCGCCGCCGGCACTCTAGCAGCATTCACGAGCCACGAAGAGACGTTATGCCATGTTACTGACCTGACGGTGCCGACGAATCCGGAAGCCAAGGTTATTGCCAGAACGTCCCCGGTCCGCAAATCAGCGCCGCTTGTGCACCTGTCTCAGGAACCGGCCATGGGAATAGGTCCACAAAATTGGCCTGAGCGAAAGGCCCGAGTCAAAGCCCCCTTCATACGTGCGCACGATGTACCGCCCGGCATTGTCCGTCATGAAGTCAGGCTGTCTGTGCCAACTGGAAAACTCGCCAACCTTGCGGATCTCGCTGTCCCCAACCTTCCAGACACGGACACGATAGGCAGACCCTGCGCTCCAGGTCGAAAAAACGAAGCCGCCCTCATTGGCAAACAGGCCCATCGGGCGATCCCCGACCACTTCCTCGTAGGTGAGCGGCTGGACGCACATCTCCACGCAGCGTATTCGCAGCCGATACCCGGCGGAGATCTCCTCCTCCACGGTTACCTGAAGGGTGGTTTCGCCAGCATCCACACGGAGTGCAGCGACCGGTGCCGATGCTACGGAGCCAAGGGCGGCAAGTGTGAGCAACATCGACGACATCGCATCAGGCTAGCACTCGGCCAAGCCGCGACAAGAGCCATCCTGACCCTAACAGCGTAGTCCCAGCTCGAAACACCTTTCCTACACACCGCCAAAGCGCGCATGATCGCTGCGCTCTTTGAACCGTGGTTCCATGATGGATCGCATCCGGCCTGCCCCTCCCAAGCCCGGGAGGCAGGCGCGGTGCGTACGCCGCGCACATAACAGACACGTGCGTCAGTTATTCCGGCAGCGTGTTGGACGCAGAACTGGCGATTATGCCGTAAATTCAGCGCAGTGCAGGCCAAACCTCCGGGCCGGCCTATTTCGCTCTGGACAGTGTCAACTGTGTCAACCTGTACTGGGCTTGAAGTCCTACCGCGATTGCGCGCGCCAGCGCTGCACGGTCCGTTCGACCGCCATTTCCTCGCCGCCCGTCTTGCCCCACAGCTCGGAGAACGAGGGGTCGGCCGAGGCCGGGCGCAGGTCATTGTGCAGCTCGTCGAACGACACACGGATCGGGATCGAAACGCCTTCGCCGCAGATGATGCATTCGCGGTTGCGCAGCGCCGGGATCGAATCGAGGAAGCCGCGCGCGCCTTCGGGCATCGCCGCCTTCACGAAGGCCTGGTCGCGCTCGTTGTTGAGGCGCATCGCGATGATCGTGCCGCACTGGCTCAGCACGCCTTCGGCAAGGTCGGACGGACGCTGCGTGATAAGGCCCAGCGAAACGCCGTACTTGCGCCCTTCCTTGGCGATGCGGGAAAGGATGCGGCCGACCGAGGAACCGTTGGAGTTCTTCTCCGCCGGCACGTAGCGGTGCGCTTCCTCGCAGACCAGCAGGATGGGGCGGGTTTCCTCGTCGCGCGACCAGATCGCGTAGTCGAACACGAGGCGCGAGAGCACCGCGACCACGGTGGAGGTGATCTCCGACGGCACGCCCGAGACGTCGATGATCGAGATGGGCTTGCCGTGCGAGGGCAGGCGGAATACGCGGCCGATGAATTCAGCCATCGTGTCGCCGACCAGCATGCCGGAGAACATGAACTGATAGCGCGGATCGCCGCGCAGTTCCTCGATCTTGGTCTTGATCCGCTGATAGGGAACCGAGGTGTGGCCCTTGTCGAGCTTGCCCATCTCGTTGTTGAGAATGTTGAGCAGGTCCGAAAGCAGGTACGGGATCGGCGAATCGACGGTGATCTTGCCGATCTGCTCGGCGAGCCGGTTGCGGTGCCGCGCCTGCAGCAGGCACTTGGCGAGGATGTCCGAATCGATCTGCCGGTCGGTACCCATCGAGGTCAGGAACACTTCGCAGTGTTCCTCGAAGTTCATCAGCCAGTACGGCATGTTGAGATTGGTGACGTCGAGCAGCTGGCCGTGATTGCGGAAGGCCTGCATGTATTCGCCATGCGGGTCGATCATCACGATATGACCCTCGGGCGCCAGCTCGCAGATGCGGTGGAGGATGAGCGCGGCGCTGGTCGATTTGCCGGTACCGGTCGAACCCAGCAGCGCGAAGTGCTTGCCCAGCAGCGCGTCGACATAGAGCCCGGCGCGGATATCGCGGGTCGGAAACACGGTGCCGATGGTCACGTTGGTGCGCCCGTCGCTGGCGTAGATCTGGCGAAGGTCGGTGCTGGTGGCGGGATAGATCGGCGAGCCGGGGACCGGATAGCGCGTCACACCGCGGCGGAAACCGTAGATCTTGCCGGTCAGGCGTTCCTCGTCGCCTTCGCCGAGGAAGTCGACAGCTGCGATGATCACGCCGTCATGCCCGGCGGTCATGTCCTGCCGCTGCGTGCGCACGCTGGCGAGCAGCCACCCGGTACCGACGCGGATCTTGAGCTGGCTGCCGACTTGGCCGGCCAGCGAGATCGACGGATCGCCGTCCGCCATGCATTCTTCGAGGCGTGTGAGATCGAGCGCGATCGAGCTGCCTGCACCCGACACATCGAGCACATAGCCGATGGGGCGGCGGGCATTGTCCGCTGCGGCGCGCGGTGCACCGCGCGCGTCATTGCTGACTGCCGGACGCGCACCATTGGCCGCAAGGTCGGCGGGACTGGCCCTGCCGGCACTTTCCAGGCCGTTGATGCTCATATCGCTCATTACCACCTGTTCCCCGCCTTGAACGGCTTCGTGGGGGACAGACCTAACCTTTGACAGTTAAAAACTGGCTAAACATCCAGAGCAGCCCAAGTTCTGCCCCACAGCCGTGCGGACCGGCTAGACGAGCGCGAAAAGTCGGCCCGCAATCCAGCCCATCGAGATCGAGACGATCACCGCAAACAGGCCATAGAAGAACCCGTTGACTTGCGCATTGTAAGCCACCAGCCGTTCAAAACCTTCCTTGCGAACGGTGACGCGCGAGATCGCCGAGGCGACAACCCGCCCCTCGCGCACCGCAAAGGTTTCGGCGGTATAGGTCCCGGTCTGCACGTTCGAGGGAAGCGAAATGCGCGCTTGATAGAGCACTTGCCCACTGATCTTCACCGCCTTCTCGTCTTCCTGATAGAGCTTCTGCCGCCGCATCAGATCGACAAGACCATCCGAAAAGCGCTTCTGCTCCACCGGATCGATCACTCCGACCGGCGAAAGCTGCAGCCACTTGAGGCCCATTTCGTAGATCGCCGCCGTCTTGCCATCGACCAGCGAGGCGACCGGACGCGAGGAGGCGAGCGCATAGAAGCTGGGGGCAGAGCGGAACTCGGTGCTGTCGGCATTGACCCAGATGCCCGCCACCTTGCGCTTCTCGCGCACCACGATCGACCGCGCCGGGCCTTCCAGCAGGACGACGATATCGTAGTCCCCCGCCGCGCGTGCGCCTTCGGGTGTCAGGATGGCGCCGAACAGCAGCAGGTCCGCGCCGGTGAAACCCTGCCGCACCTGGATCTCGTGCTGCGAAATCTCGGGCACAAGGATCGGCCCACGCGCGCCGGCACACAGGAACAGCGCAAGCAGCAAGCCTGCTAGCCGCAGCATCATTGCGTCACCACGGTGTAGATCTCGTCCGGGCGATAGCCGAGCCCGAGCGCCATGCGGATCGCCACGCCGAGCACGATAATGGCCAGGATCAGCCGCAACTGCTCGGGCTTCGCCTTCTGTGCGAACTGCGCGCCCAGCTGCGCACCCGTCACCGATCCGATCAGCAGCAGCACTGCCAGCACGATGTCGACCGCACGCGTGGTCAGCGCATGCATCATCGTCGTCGCCATCGTCACGAACAGGATCTGGAACAGCGAGGTGCCCACCACCACCGTCACCCCCATGCCGAGGATGTAGAGCATCGCGGGGACAAGGATGAACCCGCCGCCGATCCCCATCAGCATGGTCAGGATGCCGGTAAAGATGCCCAGCAGCAGCGGCGCCAGCGGCGAGATGTAGAGCCCCGAACGGTAGAACCGCCAGCGCAGCGGCAAGCTGGCGACGAGCGGATGGTGGCGGCGTTTGCGCGGCGGCTGTGGCTTGCCGCTGCGTTCTGCCCTGAGCGCGCCGAGGCTTTCGTGCGCCATCAGTCCGCCGATCCCGCCCAGCATCAGCACGTAGAGGATGTTGATCACGGTATCGATCTGGCCAAGCGCCTGGAGCAGCCGAAAGAGCAGCGCGCCGAGTCCGGTGCCGATCACCCCGCCTGCCACCAGCACCCCGCCCATCTGATAGTCGATCCCGCCGCGCCGGGCATGCGCGAAGGCGCCCGAAACGCTGGCACCGGTCACCTGGCTGGCCGCAGAAGCTGCCGCAACCGTGGGGGGAACGCCGTAGAAGATAAGCAGCGGAGTCGTCAGAAACCCGCCGCCCACGCCGAACATGCCCGAAAGCAGCCCCGTCAGTGCTCCCAGCATGACGATGACAAGGCCATTGACCGAAAGATTCGCGATGGGGAGGTAGACATCCATCCTGCAGCGCAGGCTAGCCGCTCCGCCGCCGCTTGGGAACGCTTGGACGCCGGTTTTTGCCCATCAGAATCCCGCCGCCACGGTCAATGCCGGCCCGGATCCAGGCTCGGCCCGCCCGGCGACACGGAAGCGCCAGTCGACCCCGACACGCACCCCGATCCGCCGCGAGGGCGGGCCGAGCATGGTTCGCAGCTCCACCCGCGGACCTACATCGAGCCGCGATGCCCCGCGCTGACCGCCACTCCATACGCCGCCGCCCGCACTGAGCTGCAAGCCCGGCAACGGATGCACCACCCGGTGTTGCAGGGTCGCGGCCAGATCATAGAAAGCCGTCGCATCGCGCCCGCCCGCCCAGCCACCCTGGGCATAGGCCTCGGCCTCGGTTCCCAGCGGCAGGCGCAGCGGCGGCAATTCGGTGATCGCCAAGACCACCGGACGGGTGCGAAGCTGGCCGGGCTGATCCAGCAGCCGCGCTTCGCCGAGCACCGCGAGCGGCAGACGCTTCACTGGCCGCACCATCAGGCCCAGCGCGGCTTCGCTTTGCCGCACCCTGCCCCCCAGCGCGCCCGAGACCCGCACATAGGCCTGCGGTCGCAGCGCACTGGCTGGCGCGAACGCGTAGCGCAGCACCGCACCTGCCTGACTGCCGCCATAAGCTGCAGTCCCCGCTGCAAGTGCGGGCAGTTCACTGCCGCCGCGCAGCAGCAGCCAGCCGTCTGCCGACCAGTGCGACCGGTGTGGGGGCGCCAGACGGTGCGGCTCCGGCTCGGCCGCAGGTCCGCCGCCTGCGCGGAACGCGGGCGCGAGATAGGCCAAGCGTGACCTGCCGGTCGATGGACTGCCGAACGATGGATCGGCGGGCTGTGGCAGTGTGTAGGCCGCAGCCAGTTCTTCCGGCGGCATCATCGCCGCATCGGGACCACTGCTCGAAACGAGGAGGGCTCCCCCGCTCCCGGTCGCTGCGAACCCATGCGCAAGTCGGGTCGCTACAGGTCGGCGGGCAGCGGAGCCGCCATTTCTGCCCCGCATATAGGGCACGGCCAGCGTAGCAATCCGGGCGCTTTGCCGGCCGGGAGCCGGCGGCACGATCGGTCGTCTGGCTGAATGATTTCCCGGCAACGGGCGCGCGAGCTGCGCCACGGAACTGCCACCCGGCACCGGATCGCCACCAAGCGCAATGAACGAAACGCGCACCGCGATCCAAAGGCCAATGACCATCGCGAGGGCGATCACCGGCTGGCCACGGGCAACCTTCTTACCGCGCTCCGGCGTTGCAGGGCGCGGTGTCATCCCGTACCCTGGTCAGCGCCCGGAGCGGAACGGAGAGGCGAAAGATGAGGCAGGCGAGGAGGCGGGCAAGGCCGCCAGCGCCGGATGTTTGACGTGCACGGTGTGATCCCACTTCACCCGCCCGCTGTGGAGCGACGCAAGGTATGCCACCAAAGCGCGGCGCCCGGCCATGATGGCGATGACGTTGGCCAGCGGCATGCGCAGCACGGCCATGATCCCCTCGGCCAACGAGTATTCATGCGTCGTGAACACTGCGCGCAGCAGGCAGCGCCAGGCCAGACCGGCAAAGTTGGCCACCAGCAGCAGCTTGAGCAGCGGATCGATCGGCTGCGGGTGATAGACGCCGAAATGCGCGGCGATCAGCAGCACCGGCGAGATGATCAGCAGCATGTAAGCGGCCGCCAGCACGATGGCCGTCAGCGGCGCACGGCGATCGCGCAGCCGCATCCACAGCTCGAGGGGGTGCGCTTCCCAGCCCAGCCGGTCCCAGCCCTGGAACGCGATCCCGTGCATCCACCGCGTTTTCTGGCGGACCGACGAACCGAGGCCCGCCGGAAAGAATTCCCGCGTCGCGACGAGCTGCCCTTCGGCATCGCGCATGCGCAGGAACTTCGCAGCGCCGCCGATCTGGCCAACCAGCAGGCCGCATTCATAGTCTTCGGTCAGGCATTCGGCAGCGAAGGGCTCTGCCGTGCCGCGCCGCGCCGCGATCGCTTCGACCGATGCGCGGCTGAACGCGCAGCCGACCCCGGCGGACGGCAGGCCAACCCCCAGCCAGTCGCGCACCACCATCGCCTTGCCATGCGATTCGGCAAATTCGTCGCAGTAGTGCCCGGCAATCCAGCGCGATCCCGCCTGAGGTTCGGGCCGCACCGGCAACTGCACAAAGTCGGCATCGTCAAGCCCGCGGTCGAGCGCCGCGAGCGCGGACGGGTGCACCATGTCCTCGGCATCGTGCAGGATCACGCTCCGCGCCCGGAAACCGCCTCGCTTCTCATCCTCGATCAGCGCGGCATAGAGCCGGTTGAGGCAATCGGCCTTCGTCGTCGGCCCGGCGCAATCATGCACCACGATCCGCAGCCGCGGATCGCCCGCCGCCGCCACCATGGCGGCAAGCGTGGCGGGATCGTTGCGATAGCACCCGGCGTAGACGCGCAACTGGGCATGAGGCCAGACCTTCAGCGTATGGCGCAGCATAGCGCCGACCACGGTTGCTTCCTGCCACGCCGGAACCAGCACCACCGCAACTCCGCGCAGCGGCGCATCGCTATCCGCGGGCGCCTTGCCGGTGCGCACGCGCCCCGTCATGCGCAGCCAGAGCCAGAGGAGGTCAACGCCAAGTTCATCAAGGGAACCCACCGCGAACCAGATCGCAGCGAAAAGAAGGAGTTCATGCTCGACACGACCGAGCCACTCGAATGCCGTGTAAAACGGCGCCATGACCTTGCCCTCGCGCCAAAAGAGGCACTATTCCCCCTTCTTTAAATTACGCTCGAACACCTATAGTTGCAACGTTACCAGGCCGAAGGATTGGTTCGAGAATGGCGAGAAACAGTGGTTCCGGCGGCCTGCGCAGCAAGATCGCGGCGAGCGAGGCGGCACCCGGCCTCGTGCTCATGGCCTGTGCCGGCGTGGCGCTCGCACTCGCCAATTCGTCGCTCGCGCATGCCTGGCACGAGCTCTTCCTGCACGCCCTGCCGTGGAGTCCGGTGGCGAAGCTCGAGAGCCTTCACGCATGGATCAACGATGGCTTGATGGCCGTGTTTTTCCTCGTCGTTGGCCTTGAAATAAAGCGAGAATTCGTGATGGGCGCGCTGGCTGACAGCGCCCGCCGCCGCCTCCCGGTGATTGCCGCAATGGCGGGTATGGCAGCGCCCGCGCTGGTCTACATCGCAGTGACAGGCAGCCATCCGGAACTGCGCGGCGGATGGGCCATCCCGGCTGCGACCGACATCGCTTTCGCACTCGGCGTACTCGCCTTGCTGGGCAGCCGCGTGCCACCATCGGTGCGGCTGTTCCTGCTCACAGTTGCGGTCGTCGATGATATCGGCGCAATTGCTGTCATCGCTGTTTTCTACACGACATCCCTGCATTTGATCTGGCTGGTACTGGCACTCGTCCTGTTCGCGGCCATGGTTGCTCTGAACCGATTCGGTGTGCGCGCGCTTGTGCCCTATCTGGTTCTTGCCGCAGCGCTGTGGTTCGCGGTGCTTCACTCGGGCATCCACGCCACCGTCGCCGGCGTCCTCGCCGCGTTCACCATCCCGCTCGCGCTCGATCGCCATGGGGACAGCCCCCTGCTGCGGCTCGAACACGCGCTCGTCGGGGTGAGCGGCTTTCTGATGGTGCCCTTGTTCGGTCTAGCCAACGCGGGCGTGGCGCTGGGGGCAGGCGATCCGCTGGCGCCGCTCCCGCTCGGCATCGCGCTGGGCCTGATCCTCGGCAAGCAGGCGGGCGTCATGCTGGCGGTGCTCGGCTGCGAACGGCTCGGCATCGCTGCCCGGCCGGCAGGTGCGGGCCTGCTCCACCTGTGGGGCATGGCGCTGCTATGCGGCATCGGTTTCACCATGAGTCTGTTCATCGGCGCGCTCGCCTTCACTGCCGCACCGCAGCTGGTCGAGGATGCCAAGCTCGGCGTGCTGGGCGGCTCGCTGATCTCTGCGCTTGCCGGCGCGGCGGTGCTGCGCATGGCCCCGCGCGCCAATGCGGACTGATCGACAACAGCGATCACCCAAACCCGAAACTTGCGTGAAACTTCCGCGCGCAACGGGTGTAGAACCATCCGCAAGCCAACACCTCTTTTGGAAGGACGCAGCCCATGCCCGGTGACAATGCCGCCAAGGCCCTCATCGATACGCTCAACGGCCTCCTCGCCGATTACTTTGCGCTCTATCTCAAGACCAAGAACTACCACTGGCACGTGAAGGGCCCGCAGTTCCACGATCTGCACCTGCTGTTCGATACGCAGGCAACCGAACTCTTCGCGCTGACCGACGTGATCGCCGAACGCGTGCGCAAGAACGGCGGCAGTACGCTAACCTCGATCGGCGCCATTGCCGGCCGCACCGCGATTGCCGACGACGACCGCAGCGGTGTCGATGCCATGGCGATGGTCGCCGCGCTGCGCGATGACAACGCCGCGCTGGTGAAGCGCATCCGCGCCGCCAAGGCCGCCGCGACCGAAGCGGGCGACAACGCCACCGAAGGCATGGCCGACGACTGGACCGACCAGGCCGAGCAGCGGGTTTGGTTCCTGAGCTCGATCCTCGGCTAGTCGGTGCTTTCACGGCTGCCGCCTCTGCTCCACCGCGCGCTGCTGCGCATCGGTCAACCCATCCGCTTGCGCATATGGGGCCTGATGCGGCGCGAAATGCGTGGTTGCGGCGTGCTGGCCTTCGATCACGCCGGGCGCCTGCTGCTCGTCCGCCACAGCTATCATGAACGAGACCGCTGGCTCTTGCCGGGCGGCGGTCTCGCCCGCGGCGAAGACCCGGCCAGCGCCGCCGCACGTGAACTGCTCGAAGAAGCGGGCTGCCAGTTGGTTGACGCTGCATGGGTCGGCACTGATCTGCGCCGCATGCCCGGCGGCTGGATCAACCGGATCGAACTCGTCTCCGGCACCAGCAAGGGCACACCCCACGCTGACGGGCGCGAGATTGCCGAAGCCGCGTTCTTCGCGCTCGATGCCCTGCCGGCCAGCACCGGCAAGGTCGTCCACACCGCGCTTGCGATCCGGGACCAGTGGCTGGCCTCAGAACGGTAGACTGCCCTGCCCGGCCGCATCGGTGCCCGCCGGTGCCGGCCCGCTGCCCTCTTCCTCCAACGCCGAGAGCGTCAGCCCCATCAGCCGCACCGGCTGCGGCAAGGGCAGCACGCTGTCGAGCAGCGCCCGCGCTGCCTCGGCAAACTGCGCTTCATCCGCCACCGGCGCGGGGAGCGATTTCGCCCGCGTGATCGTGCGAAAGCCGGTGTCCTTGAGCTTGAGCGTCACCGTCCGCCCGCGCGCGCCGCTGCGCTCGATCCGTTCCCACACCAGCGTGATGATCCGCTCCAGCACTTCGCGCAGCGCGGGGCCGCTGCCGATGTCGCGCTCGAACGTGCGCTCGCCACCGACCGACTTGCGCGGCCGGTCCGCCCGCACCCGCCTGAGGTCGATCCCCCGCGCTGCACGGTAGAGGTAATCGGCCTGCGAACCAAAATGCTGGCGCAGGAAGGCAAGGTCGCGCATCGCGAGGTCCGCACCTGTCTCGATGCCAAGCGCCGCCATCTTCTCCGCCCCGCGCGGACCGACGCCGTGGAAGCGTTTCACCGGCAGCTTCGCGACAAAGGCCGCCCCCTCGCCCGGCCGGATCACGCACATCCCGTCAGGCTTGTTCTGGTCGCTGGCGATCTTGGCGAGGAACTTGTTGTAGGAGACACCCGCGCTCGCGGTCAGCCCTGTCTCCGCCTTGATGCGCGCACGGATCAGCTCCGCAATCCGCGTCGCCGAACCGATGCCGCGCAAGTCATCGGTCACATCGAGATAGGCCTCGTCGAGCGAAAGCGGCTCGACATGCGGGGTAAAGTGCAGGAAAACGGCGCGGATCTGCTGCGAAACCGCCTTGTAGACATCGAACCGCGGCTTGCAGAAAATCAACTCCGGGCAGAGCCGCGCCGCACGGACCGAGGGCATGGCGGAGCGCACCCCGAACACGCGCGCTTCATAGCTTGCCGCCGCCACCACGCCCCGCGCCGATGAGCCGCCCACCGCCACCGGCTTGCCGCGCAATTCGGGATTGTCGCGCTGCTCGACGCTCGCGAAGAAGGCGTCCATGTCGATATGGATCACCTTGCGCAGACCGCTTGCGGTCTCCTCGTCATCCGGATCATGGGGCGGTTGCACTGACATCGCGCGCACCCTACCCCTTTTCGCAGTGCAGCATAAAGCGCTGGGAACAAGTGTCCGACCTGCCTATAGGCTGATGTCATGACGTCCGTCCCTTCCGCCTCAACCAGCCGACCCGGCGCGTCCCGCATGGGCCCGCGTGAATTCGTGGTGCTGATGGCGATGTCGATGGCGCTGCAGGCGCTGGCGATCGATGCCATGCTTCCCGCGCTCGCCGGAATTGCGCAGGATCTCGCGGTGACCGACCCCAACCGGCGCCAGCTGATTGTCGGCATTTTCCTGATCGGCGGCGGGATCGGTGCGCTCATTCCCGGCTCGCTGGCAGACCGCTACGGGCGCCGTCCGGTGCTGCTCGTCGGGCTCGCCATCTATGTCGTGCTCTCGCTTGGCTGCGCGCTGGTTAACGATTTCACCACGCTGCTCGTGCTGCGCGCCGCCCAGGCGATCGGCAGCGCGGGCCTCTCGGTGCTGCCTTCCGCGATCATCAGAGACCGCCACGGCGGCGATGCAATGGCTCGGCAGATGTCGACGATTACCGTCATCTTCATGCTTGTCCCGATGGTCGCGCCCAGCATTGGCCTGCTTGTGCTGCTCGTCGCGAGTTGGCGCTGGATCTTCGCGCTGCTCGCCGTGCTCTCGGTGATCCTTGGCTTCTGGGTCTGGTTCCGCCTCGAGGAAACGCTCGATCCCGCCAACCGCCAGCCGATCCGCCCGATGACGATCGCCACCAACATGGTCACCGCCGCGTCGAACCGCAGCTCGTTCGGCTATGTCATCGGCGGCGGCCTCATTCTTGGTGCACTGTTCGGCTATGTGAACTGCGCGCAGCAACTGGTGGGCGAGCACTTCGGCGCGGGCACGTGGTTCCCGCTCATCTTCGGCGCGACGGCGCTGTGCATGGCCTTCGCCAGCTTCTTCAACTCGCGCATCGTCGAACGCTTTGGCGCGCGCCGGGTGAGCCACGCCGCAGTGCTCATGTCCCTGACCTTAAGTGCGCTTCAGGTTTGGAATGCGTCCCGTCCGGGCGAGACTTTGCTCGAGTTCATGCCGGTCATCGCGCTCAACATCTGCATGGTGGGCTTCATCGGCGCGAACTTCAGCTCCATCGCGCTGCAACCCTTTGCGCATATGGCCGGCGCGGCAAGTTCGGTACAGGCGTTCCTGCGCATGATCATCGGCTCCGGCCTCGGCATGGTGATCGGCCTGGCCTATGATGGCACCGCGCTGCCGCTCGCGCTCGCATTTTTTGCCTGCGGGTTCAGTGCGCTGCTGCTGGTGCTATGGAGCGAGCATGGCCGCCTGTTCCGCCGGATCAATCCGCGCGGCACCCTTCGCGAAGTGCCGCTACCGGATACCCACTGCTGAGGCCGGGCCGAGGAGACCGGCATAGAGCCGAAGTGCCTGTACCGCAGGCTCAGGCCGGGCAAAATGATACCCCTGCATCAGGTGAATGCCGAGCGCGCGGGCGGCATCCGCCTGCGCTTCGCTTTCCACGCCCTCGATCGAGCAGCCAATTCCCAGCTGCCACGCCAGCGCGACGATCATGCCCGTCACCGCCCGCGCCCCGGGATCGCTGGAAAGCGCGCCGACCAACGCCCGGTCGAGCTTGATCCGGTCCAGCGGCAGGTCGCGCAGCTGCGACAGGCTCGACCAGCCCGCGCCGAAATCATCGAGCGCGATGCGGAAACCCCTGTCACGGAAAGCCGCCAGCTGCGCCGCCGCGCGCCGCGGATCGATCTGCAGCGCGCGCTCGGTAACCTCCAGCATGACGGAAGCCGGGCTCGCCCCGGCATCCTCCACGATCGCGGCAATCGTCTCGGCCATCCCCTCGCGCACCACATCGCGCGCGGCGAGGTTGATCGAGACTTCGAGGCCGGTCTCCCAAGGTCGGCATTCCGCCAAGGTCCGCGCCAGCACGAGCCGGGTCAGTTCGCCCGTCCGACCGGTGGCATCGGCAATCGCCAGAAACTCGCCCGGCGCCTGCCATTCGATCCCGTCCGGCGACCAGCGCGCGAGCGCCTCCATGCCAACCACGCGGCCATCGCGGCAATCGAAGATTGGCTGGTAGAGCAGCCGCAGCCGGTCTTCGAGCGGGCAGTCATTGAACTGGCGCATCACCGCGATCCGCCGCTGCAGCGCGACTTCATCATGCGGGCCGAACTTGGCAATGGCGCCGTCGCCCAATTCCTTGGCCTTGTAGAGCGCCGCGTCGGCCCGTTCGAGGCAGTGGGAAACGGTATCGCCATCAGCGCGGTAAAGGCCGATCGAACCGAACAGCCGCAAGGTCGCGCCGTTGAACGGGATCGGCTGGCGAATGGCGAGCGAGAGCACGCGAGCCGCCGCGACCACCGCTTCGGCATCGAAAGCCCCGTCGAACAGGATCGCAAACTCATCGCCGCCAAGCCGGCCATGCGCGGTCACGCCCTCGATCAGCCCGATGCGCTGGTTGACCGTCCGCAGCACGTGATCGCCCGCCGCATGGCCATAGGTATCGTTGACGTGCTTGAAACCGTCGAGATCGAACAGCGCGAGCCAGGGCCGCACCACATCGTCCGGCGCGGCGAGGTGCTCTTCAAGGCTGTCGAGAATGGCCCGGCGGTTGCGCCCGCCGGTGAGGTGGTCGACAGTCGCCTGCCGGTAGTGCGCGCTGGCAAGCTCCGCCGTCTGGCGTTCGCGCCGCACCAGCAACTGGCGAGACAGTTCCAGCCGCACGAAATCGCGGTGCTGGATCTGCGTCATCGCCAGCAGGATCACGGTGATGAACACCTGTGCGAGCGCGATCGGCACCGCATCGGGATGCCCGCTCGCCAGCAAGAACAGGCTCCATGGCAGGGTGAAGGCGGTCCCCAGCCGCAGCGCGGTCTGCGGAGAATTGGCCATGCCGAGCACCGCCGAGAACATCGTCACCGCGATGACGAAATGCAGCAATTCGCGCTGGCCGGGATCGCCATAGGGATAGAGCCCGAGTGACCAGGCGACGAACAGCAGCGCCGCCCAGCCACCCAGCCGCTGCATCCCGTCGAGATCGCTGCGCAGCCGCTCGACCGGCCGTCCGGCGACTTTGTCCGGCATCCAGTGCCACGCGCGCTGCACTGCGACGAGGCTCAGGACCGGGCCCATCAGCACCAGCAATCGGGGCGCAGTGCCAAGGAAGCAGCTTGCCACCAGCAGCGTGTTGAACACCACGACAAGGTAAAGCAGCGGGGCGCGATGCGAGACGCTGAGCGCGTAGGCTTCGGTGAAGGCATCGCCCGGACGCTGCTGCCAATGGCGCCCGTAGCACCGCAAGCTGCGGACAAATCCGCGCAGCCAGCGCCGAGCGCGCCCATGCACACCGGATCTAGGTTCGCCACTCACCATCGCGGCGGTTTACGGCGCGGAGAGTTAACGCCTTCTCAAGGTCGGGGACGAATTATCGGCATAATTGGAGAACTTTAATACCCGGAGCGGATAGAAACTGCCGCAAAACGAACTTACCCCGCAGTGCCCGTCAGCGCGGCCACCAGCGCCTTGACCTTCTTCTGGCGCCACTGTGGGAGCGGGGCGACGAGCCAGTAGGAGCGTCGGCAACGAACCGGCGGCCCGAGCGGGACGACCTTGCCCGCTGCGATCGCGCTTTCCGCCAGCATGAGCGGCACGCGCGCCTTGCCGAGTCCTGCGGCCGCCGCACTGATCGCCGTGCCGCCATCGCCCACCGAAAACTGCGTCTCGCGCGCCTCGCCCTCCGGAGCAGGGTCACCGGGCCAGGCGATCCAAGGCGCGTCTTGACCAGCACCCGGTGCCGCGACGATCTGCATCAACGGCTCGCCCAGCGCGATGCCTTCGAGATCGCCGGGGCCTTCCGCCCAACGCACCGCCAGATTGAGATTGGCCTCGGTAAAGTCGAGATCGCCGTCGCTGCCGACCAGCGCGAACCGCAGGCCCGGATTGGCGAGGCGGAACGCGGCGAGGCGCGGAGAGAGCCATGCAGCAAAGAAATCGCGCGGGCACGCCACGGTATAGACATGGCTCGATTGCCCGGCCTGCATCGCCTGCACGCCTTCCTCGAAGCGCAGGAAGCCCTCGCGGATCGCATCGAGCCCGGAGATCGCTTCGTCCGTCAGCACCAAGCCCTTGGTGGTGCGGCGGAACAGCACCACGCCGAGCAGGTCTTCGAGGGCTCGAATCTGCTGGCCGACCGCCGCGGGAGTGACGGCCAGTTCATCCGCCGCGCGAGTGAACGACAGGTGCCGTGCCGCCGCATCGAGCACACGCAAGCCATTGAGCGGCAGATGGGTCCGCTTCATTCTGCCAGCTCAGTTCGCAGTTGCAGGCGCAGCGAGGGGGAAGAAGGGGATCGCCACGTCGACCAGCGAGCCATCGGCTCGCTCCATCGTGTAGTGGCCTTCCATGCTGCCATGCGGCGTGCCAAGCGGGCAGCCCGACACATAATCATGCGAGGCGCCCGGCGCGAGCAGCGGCTGTTCACCGACCACGCCGTCACCATCGACGAAGTTGATCATCCCCCGCCCGTCGGTGATGCGCCAGTGCCGCGTGAGCAGGCGAATCGATTGGTCTGAGCCGTTTTCGATCCGGATGTGATAGACCCAGAACCATTTGCCGGCATCGATGCGCGACTGTTCGGGCAGGAAATTGACAGCGACCCGCACTGTCACTCCCTCCGTCACGGCAGCATGCTGGAAGAGCTGTTTCATACGGAACAAGCTAACCCAAGTTCGCCCCGGTTCCAACGGGGGATTCATACATTCGTCGTCTTGCCGCAACTTGTGGCATTCTCCACAGGTTGGCCTGCCATGCTCATCCGCGCTCCCGCCATTCTCTGCGCCTCGCGTGCCCACGGCGAGCACGGCGCCGTGGTGCGGCTGCTGACGGCAGACCACGGCCTAGTTGCCGCCTATGTCGCCGGAGCGCGCGGGCGGACGCTCAGGCCGGTGGTGATTCCCGGCAATCTCGTCGCCGCCGAGATCATCGCCCGCACCGTGAGCCAGCTGCCCTCGGCCAAGCTGGAGCTTGTCACCAGCCGCGGCCCCTGGCTGACCGAACCGCTGGCAAGCGCCGGGATCGGTTGGGTCACCACGCTTACTGCGCGTACCCTGCCCGAAGGTCAGCCCTTCCCTGCGATCCACAGCGCCCTGGAAGCCGTGCTCGATGCGATCTGCCATGCCCCGTCGGCGCGCGGCTGGGCGCGAGCTGTCGCGGCCTACGAAGCGCTGCTGCTGCATGAGATCGGCTTCGGCCACGCCCAGCCCCCGCCGCCGGAGGAGCCGTGGGACCGTCTGCTGGCGCGGCTCGATCGGCAAGGGCTGGCGCTTTCGAAGCACCTGCTTGCCGATCCGCGCCGCGATGGTATGGCGGCGCGCGCCATCCTGATCGAGCGATTCAGGCGGATCGATGGCGGCGCGCACTGATATCCCAAGGATGACCTGATGAAGATTGCAGTTCTGCCGGGCGACGGCATCGGCCCCGAAGTCACGCACGAAGCGCTGCGTGTGCTCGATGCACTGGATCTCGGCATCGAACGCGAGGAAGCGCTTGTCGGCGGCGCGGCCTATCATGCCAAAGGCCATCCGCTGCCGCCCGAGACGCTGGCTTTGGCCGAAGCTTCGGACGGCGTGCTGTTCGGCGCGGTCGGCGACCCCACCTGCGATGCGCTGGAGCGCCACTTGCGCCCTGAACAGGCAATCCTCGGCCTGCGCAAGGCCTTGACCTTGTTCGCCAACTTGCGCCCGGCCAAGGTCTTCGCTGGACTTGAAAGCCACTCCGCGCTGCGCCCCGAAGTGGCGGGCGTGATCGACCTCCTGATCGTGCGCGAGCTGAACGGCGACGTCTATTTCGGCGAGAAAGGCTTCCGCACCACGGCCAGCGGCGAGCGGGAAGGTTGGGACATGATGTCCTACAACGAAAGCGAAGTGCGCCGCATCGCGCACGCCGGCTTCCGCGCCGCGCAGGGCCGAGGCAAGCGCCTTTGCTCGGTCGACAAGGCCAACGTGCTTGAGACCTCGCAGCTCTGGCGCGACGTGGTGATCGAAGTCGCCAAGGACTATCCGGACGTCGCGCTTGAACACATGTATGTCGACAATGCCGCGATGCAGCTGGTCAAGAGCCCCGGCCAGTTCGACGTGATGGTTACCGGCAACCTGTTCGGCGACATCCTCTCCGATCTTGCCTCGATGTGCGTCGGCTCGATCGGCATGCTCGCCTCGGCCTCGCTCGGCGAACGGCAGACCGCGCACGGCACCTTCGGCCTCTATGAACCGATCCACGGCTCCGCGCCGGACATCGCCGGCAAGGGTCTCGCCAATCCGATGGCGACAATCCTCTCGCTCGCGATGCTGCTGCGCCACTCGCTCGGCCTGGTCGATGCAGCTGACCGCGTCGAAGCCGCCGTCGCGCGCACGCTGGCGGATGGCATTCTTGGCCGCGATCTCGGCGGAACGGCGGGAACTACGGAAATTGGTGACGCGGTGCTCGCAAGGCTGTAAGCGCGCCCGTCATGCTGCAACTTGCCGTCATTCTGCCCACCTACAACGAACGCAAGAACATCGCGCCGATGGTCGAGCGCCTCGATGCGGCGCTCAAGGGCCTCGCGTGGGAGGCGATCTTCGTCGACGACAACAGCCCGGACGGCACCGCCGAGGAAGCGCGCCGCATTGGGCGCGATGATCCGCGCGTCCGCGTGATCGAGCGCATCGGCCGCCGCGGCCTCGCTTCCGCCGCGATCGAGGGCATGTGCGCCACCGCCGCGCCGGTCGTCGCGGTGATGGACGCCGACCACCAGCACGATCCCGCGCTCCTCCCCGGCATGTACGAAGCGGTGAGCGGCGGGGACTACGACGTCGCCTACGCCTCGCGCTTCGCCGAAGGCGCGAGCACCGAAGCCTGGGGCCGGCCCGACCGCGTCAAGGCATCCGGCCTTGCCAACCGCATCGCGCGCCGCGTCACCGGTGTGCAGCTCTCCGATCCGATGAGCGGCTTCTTCATGCTGCGCGCCGAAACCCTCCGCGCCGATGCGCACCGCCTTTCGGGCGTGGGCTTCAAGATCCTGCTCGACATCCTCGCCACGGTCGACGCGCCGCTGCGCGTCAAGGAATTCCCGATGAACTTCGCCGCCCGCGCCGAAGGCGAGAGCAAGCTCGATCGCACCGTGGTGTTCGAGTTCCTGATCGGCCTTTACGACAAGTGGCTCGGCCGCATCATCCCGACGCGGTTTGCCCTGTTCGGCACGATCGGCGGCCTCGGCGTGATCGTCCACATGGCCGTCCTCGCCTCTGTGCTCGGCGCGTTCGGGCAGAAGGTGCTGTACCACAACTGGTCGGACCAGATCGAATTCATCATCGCGCAGACCTCGGCCGCCGTGGTCGCGATGACGTTCAACTTCATGCTCAACAACGAGCTGACTTATGCCGACAAGCGCCTGCGCGGCTTCATGCCGCTGCTGCGCGGCTGGCTCAAATTTGCTGCCACCTGCTCGGTCGGCCTCCTCGCCAATGTCGGCGCCGCCGCCGCGCTGATGCGCATGGGCTTCCATGCCTATCCCGCCGCGATCATCGGCATTGTCGTCGGCTCGGTTTGGAACTTCGCGCTTTCAAGCAAGTTCGTCTGGGGCAAGTACTGACGAGTTGATCCTCCTGTTTTTGCCGAAGGCACAAACGGGGAGGTGGCAGCCCGCAGGGCTGACGGAGGGGTTCTGCCGCCCTAACGCCAGCTATCGAGCCACGTATAATCCCGATAGGAAAGCTTCCCCGGCAGAGCGCCTGCCGAGAGGATCGGGTAGAACCCGATAAACAGCATCCCCGACAGCACCACGACCAGCGCCCCCGGCCAGCGCCGCCTCTGCTCCCACCACTGCGCCAGTACCAGGGCCAGCGCCGCCATCAGGAACACGCTGGCGAGCGCATAGTGGTAGTAGAACTGCACCGGCTTGCCGTTGATCGCCCAGAAGATCAGGCTGGCGACATAGAGCACCACCACCGCCCCGCGCAGCCGGTCCCCCTTGCGCACGCCCGCCCACAGGCACAGCAGCAGCGCCGGGAGCCCGGCCAGCATCGTGAAGGGATTGCCCAGACACAGCACCCCGCGCTGCGCCCCGTCCCACGGGGAATAGAAGAACCAGATGGGTCGGATGTTGAACACCCACTGCCACCACCGGCTCTGGTAGAGATGCGGCTTCACCACGCTGTCCTGCAGCTTCAGCATGTAGCCCTGCCACGGGATCAGCCCTTGCAGGGTGAGCGGCTGCACCTTGTAGAAGAACGCGGGCGCAAAGGTTGCGAAATAGGCGATCAGCGGCACCATGCCGAGCCAGACCGCCGCTTCCAGCAGCGAGACGCCGGGGATCGGCCCCGCATCGCGCGCGATCAGGAACGCGCGCCGCCGCCCGGCGAGCGCCCACCAGCGGTCCCACGCGAACAGAAGCCCCGGCAGCGCAAGGATCGGCGCGCCATTCCACTTGCCGCCGAGCGAGAGGCCGAGAAACATACCGCAGAGCGCCAGATGCAGGCGGCTTCCCCTGCGCCACGCCAGTGCCGCCTGCCAGAACGCGAGCGCCATCATACTCGCCATCGCCATGTCGAGCATCGCGATCCGGCTCAGCACGAACCAGATGAAATTGGTCGCGAAGAGGAACCCGAACAGCAGCGTGGCAGGCCGCGACAAGCTCGCCCACCACAGCGCGCGCATCGCGGCAAACAGCCCGAGCGTGCCCAGCAGCGCATTGGGCAGGCGCCAGCCGAACGGCCCGTCACCCGCCACCAGCATGCCCAGCGCGATGAACTCCTTGCCCAGCAGCGGATGTTCGGGGTTCAACCGGCTCGAAAGCGCGATCAGGCGCCGCGCAGCCGGTAGGTAGTGCACCTCGTCGAACATGATCTTCGATGGCGTGCCCAGCCGGTGCAGCACCACCACCAGGAACGCCAGCGTGATCACCCAGCACCACACCAAGGGATCGCCGTCCGCGCGGCGCGGTGCAGTAAGCGGCGAAATGATGCGGGAAAGCAGCGTCATGGAAGGCGCGCGCATACCCCGTTCCGGGCCATTAGGGCAATGGCAGTGCTTGCACCGTTGCCCCCACAAAACTAAGGCCTTGGCCCATGAAACGCACCACCGGTCAGGACCGCTCGATCACCGCCAACTGGCGCCCCGCAACGCAGGCCGTGCGCGGCGGCACGTGGCGTTCGGAAATGGGCGAGACCTCGGAAGCCCTCTTCCTCACCTCCGGCTATTCCTACGACGATGCCGCCACCGTTGCCGCGCGCTTTGCCGGTGAAGACGACGGCATGACCTATTCGCGCCTGCAGAACCCGACGGTGCAGATGCTGGAAGAACGCATCGCCCTCCTCGAAGGCGCCGAGGCCTGCCGCGCGCAGGCGAGCGGCATGGCGGCGATGACCACCGCGCTGCTCTGCCAGCTGTCCGCAGGTGATCACATCGTCGCCGCCAAGGCCGCGTTCGGCTCGTGCCGCTGGCTGGTTGACAACCTGCTGCCCCGCTTCGGCATCGAGGGCACGACGATCGACGCGGGCGACAACGCCCAATGGGAAGCCGCGATCCGGCCGAATACCAAGGTGTTCTTCTTCGAAAGCCCGGCGAACCCGACGATGGACCTCGTCGATCTCGAGTTCGTCTGCACCCTGGCGCGCAAACATGGCATCACTACCGTCGTCGACAACGCCTTTGCGACCAGTGCGCTCCAGCGCCCGCTCGATTCCGGCGCGGATGTCGTCGCCTATTCGGCCACCAAGATGATGGACGGGCAAGGCCGCGTGCTGGCGGGGGCGGTCGCGGGCTCGAAGGAATTCATCGACGGCAAGCTGCTCCCCTTCCAGCGCAACACCGGGCCGAACATCGCGCCGTTCAATGCATGGGTCGTGCTCAAGGGCCTCGAAACGCTCGACCTGCGCATCCGCCGCCAGAGCGAGAACGCGCTGAAAGTCGCGCAGTTCATCGAAGGCCGCGTGCCGACGGTGCGCTATCCCTTCCTTCCCAGCCACCCGCAGTTCGCGCTGGCGCAGAAGCAGATGCTCGCCGGCGGCTCGATCATGAGCCTCGACGTTCCCGGAGGACGTGCGCAGGCCCACGCCCTGCTCGATGCGCTGCGCCTCGTCGATATCTCGAACAACATCGGCGATTCGCGTTCGCTGATGTGCCACCCGGCCTCGACCACCCACCACGGCGTCGGCCCCGAAACCCGCGCCGACATGGGCGTGGGCGAGGGCATGTTGCGGCTGAACGTGGGGCTGGAAGATCCCGATGACGTGATCGAGGATCTGGATCAGGCGCTGAAAGCGGCGGGGCTTTAGGACTAAGCTCGAGAAAATCTCCCACCACCCGCTCATGCTGAGCTTGTCGAAGCATTATACGGGACGGTTGTGCCAACACCCTTCGACAAGCTCAGGGTGAGCGGACTGGGGTTAGGGACTTGCGGCAGGACTTTGAGTCAGCCGCCCAGCTTCGCCTCAAGCGCCTCAACCCGCGCCTTCAGCGCATCAGCTTCCTCACGCGCGGCGGTGGCCATGTCCTTCACCACCTCGAATTCCTCGCGGCTGACGAAATCCATGCCGCCGAAGGTCTCGCGCAGCTTCTCGCGCGCGGTCTCGCCCGCTTCGCGGCCCATGCCGGCCAGCGTGCCCGCAGCGCTGTTGAGCAGCTTGACGAAATCGGCGATCATCGGGTTTTCGGACTGCATGGCTCTGGCCTTCGCTTGCGTATTCACTGCGCCGCAGATGGCGCTTCAAGGCCGCCGACGCAAGGCGTGATCCGGGGCAAATCGCTATCCGCGGTTATCAGATCTGCACGCGAACCGCTGCACCAGAACCAGCCGCGCCGTCCGCCGCCGGATTCATCGCAAGGAACTGGTAATTGAGCACCGAGGCAAAGCAGATCCACGCAAGGTAGGGCAGCAGCAGCGCCCCCGCCGTCGGCCGCACGCGCCAGAAAAGCAGGATCATCGCCAGCGTCAGCACGATCATCACCCCGATGATCGCCAGCGCGGCGGTCATCTGGTGCATCGCGAAGAACACCGGACTCCACGCGAGGTTGAGCACCAGCTGCAGCGCGAAGACCGCCACCGCGATGCCGCGTCCCGACGCGCCGCGTGCCGAGGCAACCATCGCCAGCGCCACGCCGATCAGCACATAAAGCACCGACCACACGATCCCGAAGGTCGCCGGCGGCGGATAGAGCGACGGCTTGTCGAGCGCGACAAACCAGGGATTCTGCGGCCCTGCGTCCGCGACGATGCTGGAAAGGAACCCGAGCCCGAGAACTGCCGGCACCGTGAACAACGACCAGCGCAGCAGGCTGGCGCGCAACTGGGCAGGAGAAGCGAGGTAACGCATGTGCTCGAAATGTCCCCCGGAGCGCTCCGGTAAAAAGCGATTCGTTGCCAATCTGGATGGCGATATTGGCCGGGTGGGGCCAACTAGGCAATCTCCGCAGGGTGCGCCTGCACCATCGCGGGACACGTGATGCTCTAGGCGCCGGAATGCAGCGCCGAAATCAGGAATTCCACGTTGCCTTCAGGTCCGGTGATCGGGCTCGTGGCGATGCCTTGAACCTGCCAGCCCTCGCCCTCCAACCAGTCCTGCACTTCGCGGCAGACGCGTTCGTGCAACGCAGGATCGCGCACTACGCCACCCTTGCCCACTTCGCCGCGCCCCACCTCGAACTGCGGCTTGATCAGCGCCACCAGCCGCGTCGGTCGCGCCGCCAGCGCGAGCGGCACTTCGAGCACCTTGCGCAGAGAAATGAAGCTGGCATCGCACACCACCCACGTCGCGGGCCGGTCGATCTGCGCCGGAGTCAGGATCCGCGCGCTGGTCTGCTCCAGCACCGTCACGCGCGGGTCCTGCCGCAGCTTCCACGCCAGCTGGTTGGTGCCCGAATCGACCGCGAACACATGGCTTGCGCCGTTGGTCAGCAGCACGTCGGTAAATCCCCCGGTCGAACTGCCGATATCCATTGCAGTCACCCCCGCCGGATCGAGCGAAAAGTGTTCCAGCGCATGCGCCAGCTTGATCCCTCCGCGCGAGACCCACGGATGATCCCGCCCGCGCACCTCGATCGGCGCATCGGGCGCGAGCGCGTGACCCGCCTTGGTCAGCTTGGTCTCGCCCGAATAGACGTGTCCCGCCAGAATCAGCGCCTGCGCCCGCGCGCGGCTCTCCGCGAGACCGCGCTCGACGAGGAGCTGGTCGATCCTGAGCTTCGATCTGCCGGATGTGGTGGTGGAGCGGCTTGAGGTCACCGCCGCTCTCTTCCATACCCGGGGCATGAAGATCAACCTTGCGGCCCTGCTGATTGCCCCGGTCCTCGCCCTCGGTGCCTGCACCGTCGTGCCGCCGCAGCCCTCTCCGGCAGCGCAGGGGAGCACGTCCGCACCCCAGCCCAAGCCCCTGCCAGTGCCCACTGCGACACCACGCCCCGCACCGCCGCCGCCGCAACCTGCACCGCGCGCCGATGCCAGTTGGCGCGACTTGCCGCAGACCCCGGGCGCATGGACTTACGCGGCCGAACCCGCCGGCAGCGTCGTCCGCTTCGGTGAGCCCGGCGCCGGCTCGCAAGTGCTGATCCGCTGCGACCGCAAGCGCCCGGCGATCATCCTGCAGCGCGCCGGTTTCGGCACGGGCGCCGTCCCCGCCACGATCACCACCAGCAGCACCCAGCGCCGCCTGACCGCCACGCCGGCAGCTGCCAGTGGCGCGCAAAATGCCGCCATCCCGTTCGAAATCGCCTTCGCCGTGCGCGATCCGCTGCTCGATGCGATCGCCTTCAGCCGAGGCCGGTTCATGCTGGAAATGGGCGGCGCGCAGACGCTTGTCCTGCCGGTCTGGTCCGAACTGGGGCGGGTGATCGAGGATTGCCGCGCGGTTGGCTGAGTTATCCACCAATCCGGGCGCGAAGCCTCAATTCTGACGGCAAAAAAAATCAATGCAAGACTTGTTCTTGGCCCCCGGATGAATCACATTCGATCCAAGGCCGGAACAGGGCTGCAATCCTCCGGTCGAGCCGCATCGATTTTGACAAGGTCGGGAGGCGGCACTTGGCTCAACAGCGCGAAAGGAGGTGATCCGATGTCTCATGGTTCAGCAGAGGGGTCGGCATTGCGCATCGCGGAGCATTATCGCTAGTTTGTTCAAGCGATAAAGGCACCGTGGGCGGCACTTCCGGCCGCTGACCATGCGAAGGGCCGCTTCCGATCGCCGGAAGCGGCCCTTCACATTTGTTCCAAATCGCTTGCCATTTGCGCAACAATAGTTCACGGCGCGTCGCACGAGCCAACAATCCCGAAGGACCGCCCGATGGCGACGCCCGCTACCGCCGCACCGCTTGCTTTCTCGCACCAGCCCCATCCAGCGCCCCGCGCGGTCGACGTGCGCGCGGAAATCCTTGCCAATCCGGGCTTCGGCACTGCTTTCTCCGATCACATGGTCCAGGTGACCTATGACGAGGGCAAGGGCTGGCACAGTGCAGAAGTCGTGCCTTATGGCCCGATCCCGCTCGATCCCGCCGCAGCCGTGCTCCACTACGCGCAGGAAATCTTCGAGGGCCTGAAGGCCTACCGTCTCGCTGATGGCGGCATCGCCCTGTTCCGCCCGGAAGCCAACGCCGCGCGCTTCAACGCCTCGGCCGAGCGCCTCGCCATGCCGACGCTGCCGGAAGGCCTGTTCGTTTCGGCCGTCGAGGAACTGGTCAAGGCCGACAAGGACTGGTTCCCCACCGTCGAGGGCGGCTCGCTCTACCTGCGCCCCTTCATGTTCGCGAGCGAGGCCTTCCTCGGCGTGCGCCCCTCGAAGCAGTACAAGTTCCTCGTGATCGCCAGCCCCGCAGGCAACTACTTCAAGTCCGGCGCCCCCGCCGTCTCGCTCTGGGTCAGCGACTACAGCCGCGCCGCGCCCGGCGGCACCGGCGCCGCCAAGTGCGGCGGCAACTATGCCGCCAGCCTCGTCCCCACCGCCGAAGCCTTTGCGCGCGGGCACGATCAGGTCCTGTTCCTCGACGCCGTCGAGCGCCAGTGGATCGAGGAACTGGGCGGCATGAACCTGTTCTTCGTGATGGCCGATGGCTCGCTGATCACGCCCCCGCTCGGCGGCACGATCCTCCCCGGCATCACCCGCGAAAGCCTGATCAAGCTGGCGCGCGAGGAAGGCCTTACCGTGCGCGAGGAGCGCTATTCGCTGGCGCAGTGGCAGGCCGACGCGACTTCGGGCGCGCTCACCGAAACCTTCGCCTGCGGTACTGCGGCCGTGGTCACGCCGGTCGGCAAGGTGACGAGCGCTACCCAAAGCTTCGTGATCGGCAGCGGCGGCCCCGGGCAAATCACCCAGAAGCTGCGCGCCCGCCTCGTCGCCATTCAGCGCGGCGAAGCGGCGGACCCGCACGGCTGGGTCCACCGGATCGGCTGAAGGCCCTGTTGCCAAGGCCTTTGCGCCATGGCATCGCGCTCCCATTAACCGCCCGGTTAGGGCGTTTGGGAGAGCTATGCGATGAGCATTTCGTTCAAGGACAAGGTCGCGATCGTCACCGGCGCGGGCGGCGGTATCGGGCGTGAGTATGCGCTCGAACTCGGCCGCCGGGGCGCCAAGGTCGTCGTCAACGATCTCGGCGGCGCGCGCGATGGCACCGGCCATTCGGACGCCGCGCTCAAGGTCGTCGAGGAAATCCAGGCGGCCGGCGGCGAAGCGATGTCGAACGGCGGCTCGGTCAGCGAATACGAGCAGATGGTCGAGATGGTCGCCAAGGCCAAGGAGAAGTGGGGCGGCGTCCACGTCCTCATCAACAATGCCGGCATCCTGCGCGACAAGAGCTTCACCAAGATGGACCCGGCGGACTTCGAGATGGTGGTCAAGGTCCACCTGATCGGTTCAGCCTTCGCCACCAAGGCCTGCTGGGACACGATGCGCGAGCAGAACTACGGCCGCATCCTGATGACCGCCTCGTCCACCGGCCTGTTCGGCAACTTCGGCCAGGCCAACTACGGCGCCGCCAAGCTCGGCCTCGCGGGCCTTACCAAGACGCTCTATCTCGAAGGCGCCAAGAACAACATCAAGGTCAACACGATCGCCCCGGTTGCCGCCACGCGCATGACCGAGGACATCTTCCCCGAGGAAGCCTTCAAGCTGTTCGGGCCTGAGAACGTCGTCCCCGCCGCGCTGTTCCTCGTCTCGGACGATGCCCCCACCAACGCCATCGTCGGCGCGGGTGCGGGTGCTTACCACTCGGCGTGGGTCACGATGAACAAGCCCGTCCTGCTCCCGCCCGATGCGCGCTCGGTCGAAGACTTCGCCGCGCACTGGGACCAGATTTCCGACCGCACCGGCGATTTCGTCCCCCAGTCGGGCGCGCAGCAGAGCCAGGCGATCCTTGTCGAGCTTCAGGCCGCGATGAAGCGCTAAGCCGGATCTTTCTCCTCCCCCTCAAGGGGTAGGCCGGGTGGGGGCTTGCGGCGCCTGCAGGATAGGCTGACCCCCACCCCCTCCCCGCCGGGGAGGGGAGCCCATCGGCTCAAGGACACACGCCGCGCGTTGCGCCTGCCAGTTGCATGGTCTTGAGCCGGGTCTGCACTTCAGCGTTACTCAGGACCCGCGCCTGCCCGGTGCGGGCATCGATCAGGAGGGGGGCAGCGCAATCACCGCGCAAGGATGCGCGCCCCTTCTCGGGCACCATCAGCACCATTTCGGCATCCGCATCGCGGTAGACCACGCGGAGGAGCGGAGTGCCCTGATCGGGCTTTTGGGGCGCGGACGGCGCAGCATTGCATGCAGCCAGCGTCAGCACGCCAGCCAACGAGAGCGAGCGCCTCAATCCTCGACGATCTTGAGCAGCTTGCGCTCCAGCACCGAGAGCACGCCAGCCAGCTCGTGTCCGCGCTTGAGCACTTGGCCCGCTTCGCCGAACAACGTCCACATGCCTTGCTTGGTGCGCAGCGCGGGTCGCTTCTCGATCCGCGCGGTAGGCCGCTCGGCCGTGCGGCGGAATGCGGCAAAGCTGGCGGCATCCTTGCCGAAGTTCATCGCATAGTCGCGCCACTCGCCGGCAGCGACCATGCGGCCATAGAGATCGAGGATGCGCTGCAGTTCCGCCCGGTCGAAACCGACCTGCGGCTCACCGCGCACATTGGGAAAGCTCAGAACCGTGGGGCCGCTCGCCCCGTCACCGGCGCCGATCACGCTCAGCTGCGGCTCCTGCGGCGCGGCCCGCCGCTCACCGGCGTGGGCGCTTCCTCATCGCTCTGTGCCGCCAGCAGGGCCGCAACTTGCGCTTTCAGCAAGGCCACTTCCGATTCCAGCTCGTCCACCCGCGTGCCGCCCGAAGGCTCGCAAGGTTCCTTGCAGGGCGTGCCGTAGGGGATGAAGTCCTTGAGCCAGGTCTCGACCGGCACCAGCGTAGAGCGCGCCTTGAGCCCGACCATCGTCGCGCCTTCGGGCACGTCCTCGGTCACCACCGCATTGGCGCCGACGCGGGCACGCGGACCGACAGTGATCGGCCCGAGGATCTGCGCGCCCGAACCGATGATCGCATTGTCGCTCAGCGTGGGGTGGCGCTTGCCGGGAACGCCATTGGCAGGGTTGGTGCCGCCCAGCGTCACGCACTGGTAGATCGTGACGTTGTCGCCGATCTCGGCCGTCTCGCCGATCACGGTGAAGCCGTGGTCAATGAACAGGTGCTTCCCGATCTTCGCGCCCGGATGGATGTCGATCCCGGTCAGGAAACGGGCCAGATGGTTGACGAAGCGGGCGAGGAAATAGAACTCGCGCACGAACAGCCAATGCGCCACGCGGTGCAGGCCGACGGCGTGAAGCCCCGGATACAGCAGGATTTCCCAGCGCGAGCGCGGTGCAGGATCGCGCGCGCGGATCGAGTCCAGATAGGCGATGAGGCTGTCGAACATGACCGCGCTTTTCCTCTTTTTGCCGCTTCAAAGCAAGCGCGGCTGCCTCTGCGCCTCGGGAACCCCATGGATCCGTTCGGCCAGCGCATCGCGCGCGAGAGATATGGTGACGGCGGCCTTCCGCTCAAGGGACAAGCGATCAATTGTTTCGACAAGCGCCTCGGCGGCGGCATGGCTGCGTTCCAGCCGGGGCAGAATATAGCTGACGACAGCGTCCCCCAGCGCGAGGCCGCGCCGCGCCGCATGGTTTTCCACCAAGGCGCGCAGCAGTTCGTCGTCGGGCGCCGCGATCTCGATCATCAGCGCCGCGCCGAGCCGCGAGGCAAGGTCCGGCAGCGCCACCTGCCACTGGCCGGGTGCCTTGTTCGAAACGATCAGGAGCGGCCGTCCATCCGCCTGCGCGCGGTTCCAGCGGTGGAACACGGCGTCTTCCGGCAGGCTGTCGGCATCGTCGAGCACATCGCCGAGCCCGCTTGCGCCAAACCAGCGCGCCAGCAGGCTCTTGCCCGAACGCGGCGGCCCGGCGAGCACGGCGGCGCGGAACGGCCATTCGGAGGCACCCGCCAGCAGCGCCAGCACCGGCTCGAGGCTCGGACCGGTCAGCACCGTATCGGCGCTGCTGGCCGTTACGAGAGGCAGGGCAATCTGGCTCATGGCTTACTTGCGGATAGAGAGCGCGCCGGCCCCTTGGGTCACGCGCCAGCCCTGCGCGCGCAGCGCGGCGGCGAGCGCGTCGATATCGCCGGCGAACGTCACGCGCATCACCGAAGTGCCCCCGATGGCAAGGCTGGACGTAGCGGCCTCCTTCACCCCGTCGACCCGGCGGACGGCAGCCACGCCTGCATCGACCGACGCCGCGTCCGGCGTGGCAAACTGCACGGTGATCGCGGTGGTCGGCACGGCGGCCGTTGTCGCCGCCGCATCGGGTCCTGCCGCCGTCGTTGCGCTCGGTGCCGGGCCAAGTTTGGCAACGATGCTCTCGACCAGGGCAGGATCGAGATCGGGCCGCATCGAGAGCGAAGGATCGGGCGACAGTTGGCCCGCCGCCAGCGCACCCGCATAGAGCCCGTCGAGCCGGGTGATCGCCTCCGCCAGCATCTGGGGCAGCTTGTCCTCGCTCGGCGCGGTCAGCTCAAAGCTGCCGATGAACGTGTTGTCCGGCCCGCGCCGCGCGGTGAAGATGCCGTGGACCGGCCCGCCCGGCCAGCTGCGCTCGAGCCGCGCGATCGGCATGATCACATCCGCCGCGCCGAACGAATCGAGCACCAGCCGCCACCAGTTGCGGCTGCGGCGGCTGATCTGCCCGGCCGTCAGGAGCAGCGAGTCCGCGCCCGCACCGTTGGGGCGGACATAATCGATCACGCTGGCGCCGGTGCGGAACTCGGCCCAGGCCTTCTGCCACGGCGTGCGCGTCTCGAACACCGAAGTCACCCCGCCCTGGATCAGCACCGGGATCACCAGCAGCGGCGCGGAATGCGCGATCTGGCCTTGCATGCCGAGGTAGCCGCTGGTCCGCGCGCGGTCGAAGATCACGCCGAGCGTCGCGATATAGCGATGCGGCCCGATCTGCTCTTGGCCGACCACGACCGCGGAGACCATGCCGTCGAGCGTCCCCGCATCAAGCGCGGGCGCCGCGCCGCCCCCCAGCCCGTTGGACTTCCACAGCTTCTCCCAGGCGAGGCGCTGCGCTTCCTTCCAGCCGTTGGCGCGGGCTTCCTCGGCAGTCTTGCCGGTGGTGTTGACCTCGATTCCCGAGACTTCGAAATCGCCGTTGCTGGCAATCGGCGCGATGCCGCGGTCGCCCTCGATCTGCGCATAGATTGCCGCACCGCCGCCTGCGAGCGCAAGGCCAAACGCCGCGAACAGGCCCAGCCGCGCCTTGCGCGACAGGTCCGGCAGCGGGATCAGCTTGGGCAAGGTCGGGCGCAGGGCGGCCAAGGGAACTCCAATCGGGGACGCAAGTTTGCGCGGGGGCCATTCGGCTGGCTGCGCTTTTGCCCAAAGGCAAGTGGAAATCCAAGCGGGAAAGCGCTAGCGGGGGCGCCATGGCTTCCAATGACGACACGCAGCAATCCTACTCCTACGCGAAGGCAGGGGTCGATATCGCCGCCGGCAATGCGCTGGTTAAGGCGATCGGCCCCCTCGCGAAAATGACTGCCCGCCCCGGCGCGGACGCCGAACTCGGCGGCTTCGGCGCGTTCTTCGATCTCAAGGCGGCCGGTTACAAGGACCCGCTGCTGGTGGCGGGCAACGACGGCGTCGGCACCAAGGTCAAGCTCGCCATCGACCACGACCGGCACGATGCGATCGGCATCGATCTCGTTGCCATGTGCGTCAACGATCTGATCGTGCAGGGCGCCGAGCCGCTGTTCTTCCTCGACTATTTTGCCACCGGCAAACTCGACACGGGCGTTGCTGAACGCGTTGTTGCCGGCATTGCCGAGGGCTGCCGCATGGCGGGCTGCGCGCTGATCGGTGGCGAGACAGCGGAAATGCCCGGCATGTACGCTGCCGGTGACTACGACCTCGCGGGCTTCTGCGTCGGCGCGGTCGAGCGCGGCGAGCAGCTGACGGGCGACCGCGTGGCCGAAGGCGACGTGCTGATCGGCCTCGCTTCGTCGGGCGTCCATTCCAACGGCTATTCGCTCGTCCGCCGCCTCGCCGCCGACAAGGGCTGGAAGCTCGAGCGCCCCGCGCTGTTCGACAACGAGCGGCTGCTGATCGACTACCTGATCGAGCCGACGCGCATCTATGTGAAGAGCCTGCTGCCGTTCATTCGCGCTGGCCGGATCAACGCCCTCGCGCACATCACCGGCGGCGGCCTGCTGGAGAATGTGCCGCGCGTCCTGCCAAATGGACTGCACGCCCGCATCAACGCGGATGCGTGGGAACAGCCGCGTTTGATGGCGTTCCTGCAGGCGCAGGGTGCGATCGAGCCCGGTGAAATGGCGCGCACCTTCAATTGCGGTGTCGGCATGGTGCTTGCGGTGGCGCCGTCGGAAGTGCCCACTTTGCTGGCCGACCTCACCGCAGCGGGCGAAACGGCCTTCACTGTGGGCGAGATCGTCGCGGGCGAGAAGGGCTGCACCGTCTACGGCAGCGCCGAGGCGTGGTCCGCCCGCGAGGCGTGGGAAGCAGTGCATTATGGGTGACCTTTTCCCTCTCCATTTTTGCGACGCACAAATGGGGAGGTGGCAGCCCGCAGGGCTGACGGAGGGGTTCTTCTTTGCCGCCTTTACCCCTCCGACCCGCCTGCGGCGGGCCACCTCCCCATTTGTCCCCTTCGACAAGCTCAGGGGAAAAATGGAGAGGACGATATGAAAGCCAAAGTCGCCGTCTTCATTTCCGGCAGCGGCACCAACATGGCCGCGCTGCTCTATGCCAGCCGCTTGCCGGACTGCCCCTACGAGATCGTCCTCGTCCTCTCCAACAACCCTGACGCCGGCGGCCTCAAGCTCGCGGCGGCAGAGGGCATTCCCACTTTCGTCCTCCCCCACAAGGGCATGCCCCGCGCGGAGCACGACGCGGCGATGGAAGCGCAGGTCCGCCGCCGCCATGCGCAGTGGATCGCGCTCGCGGGCTATATGCGCATCCTGAGCGCGGAGTTCGTGGCGCGCTGGGAGGGGCGGATGGTCAATATTCACCCCTCGCTGCTGCCGAAGTATACTGGCCTCCACACCCATGAGCGCGCGATTGCCGCCGGGGACAGCCATGCCGGCTGCACCGTCCACCTCGTGACAGCGGACCTCGACGAAGGCCCGATCCTCGGGCAAATCCCCGTGGCGATCCTGCCGGGTGATACGCCCGACACGATTGCGGCGCGGGTTCTGTTTGCCGAACACCAGCTCTACGCGCGATGCCTCGCTGACCTGGTGACCCGCGAGACCGATCCTGCGTGGCTGACCGAGCAGATACGCAGCCGCGCGATGCAGCTGCCCGAGGCCGAGGAAAGCCTCAGCCACGGCATGGCCTGCTTCGGCATCGTCAAGGGCAAGAAATTCGCCTGGGTTAGCAGCAACCACCATCACGACGGCAAGACCGCGTTGCTCGCCAAGATCAGCGGCGTGGACGAGCAGGAACAGCTCATTGAAAGCGATCCTGAGCGCTTCTTCCGTCCCGCCTATTTCGGCGACGGGTGGATAGGTATTCGGCTTGACCTTGGCGACGTCGACTGGGACGACATCGGCGAATGGCTGCGCCGCTCGTGGCTGGCCGTCGCGCCGCGCAAGCTCGCTGCGATGATGGAATTCTAGGGGAAACCCATGCCTGCCCCTGTCCTGAGTCCGATCCAGCGGGTCTATCTCCACTCGGGGCTGCAATCGTTTGTGGAAGCGAGCGGCGGCATCTTCATCGCCGGGTTCCTCGTCAGCCGGGGCTTCACCTATCCCGCCGCGCTGGCGAGCTTCGCGATGATCGTGCTCTCGCGCTTCGTGCTGCGCCCGCTGGTGCTGCCGCTGGCGCTGCGCTGGGGACTGCTCGGCACGCTGCTGACGGGCGTCGCGATCCGCGCGGTGAGTTTCGCGCTGCTCCCGTTCGTCACCGGAGTCGGCGCGCTGCTCGCGCTGTTCCTCGGCGTCAGCGGCGTGGGCGGCGTGCTTTACTGGACCTCGTGGCACGCGGTGATGCCGAGCCTGATGGAAACCGGCAAGGGCGGGCGGCAGGTGAGCATCCAGCAGGCGACCAGCGCGGTTGTCGGCATCATTGCGCATGCGGTCGGCGGCCTGCTGCTGGCGCTGGCAGGCCCTGTCCCCGCCTTCCTGACCATCGCCGCGCTGCAACTGGCGACCGCGCTGCCGCTGATCGGCGCGCCCAATCCCTCGGTCGAGCCTGAAGCCGCGCTCGACCCCGCAGTAAAGGCCCATGCCCGGCGGCTCTATCTCGGCGAGGGGTTCCATTCGGGCTGCAGCGTGATGATCTGGAACCTCGCGCTGTTCGCCTCGCTGGGCGAGCACTTCGATGCTTTCGGCGGCGCGATTGCGGCGGCTGGCGTGGCCGCGGCCGTGGGCAGCCTCGTCGTCGGGCGCCTGATCGATACGGGCCGCCCGCGCCACTCGCTCGCCATTGCCTATGGCGCGGCGGCCTTCGCGCTGATCCTCAAGGGCGCGGCCTTCGCGCACCCGGTGCTGGCGGTCGTCGCCACCGCGCTCGGCGCGCTCGTCGTCCCGATGACGGCGACCGCGATGCTTGCCCCGCTCTATGCGATGGCGCGGCAGAGCCCCTGCGTGCTGCGCTTTTCGATGGCGACCGAAGGCGGCTGGGACCTCGGCTGCGCGTCCGCCTGCCTCGTATCCGCCGCGCTGCTGGCCGCAGGCTTCAGCTTCCGCCTGCCGATCCTGCTCGGCCTCGCCGCGATTGCCGCGATGGCCTCGATGCTCGACCGCTGGTACGGGCGGCAGCCGGTGGCAGCCTAGATCTCGCTGATATCCACCACCGGCCGGTCCTCGCGCGTGCCGCGATAGCGCGCGTCGGGTTCGTTTTCGCCGGGCGAGATCACGACGTAATCGTCATGCACTTCGAGCAGGGTGCCGACGAAGGGCATGCCTTCAAGGCTGCCGGTCACGCGGTAGCTCACCACATCACCCACCTTGAACGTGGCGGGATCGAAATTGAATTCGAACGGGCAAGACCCGTCCCCCATTCCCAGCATAACCTCTCCCGATACGCAAAAGGGCCGCCGGATCGCTCCGGCGGCCCCTGCTATAGCAGCGCTCGGCAGCAGATCAGCCGACGATTTCTTCCGGCTTGAAGAAGAATGCGATCTCGATCGCGGCGTTCTCGTCCGAGTCCGAACCGTGGACCGAGTTGGCTTCGATCGATTCGGCCAGTTCCTTGCGGATCGTGCCCGGCTCGGCATTTGCGGGGTTGGTCGCGCCCATGATGTCGCGGTTGCGCTTCACCGCATCTTCGCCTTCGAGCACCTGCACGACGACCGGGCCCGAGATCATGAACTCGACGAGGTCGTTGAAGAACGGCCGCTCGCGGTGCACGCCGTAGAAGCCCTCGGCCTGCTCGCGGCTCATGTGGATGCGCTTCGAGGCGACGACGCGCAGGCCGGCTTCCTCGAGCATCTTGGTGACCGCGCCGGTCAGGTTGCGGCGCGTGGCATCGGGCTTGATGATCGAAAAGGTGCGGGTAACCGCCATGGGATGTTCCTTGCGAGTTTGGGGGAGGCTTTTGTTGGCCGCGCCCCTAGCGGGGATTTTGCTGCACTGCAAGGTTCGGACGCTCAGGGCCTCTCCAGCCACTTCCCGCCTTCCTGCCGCCAGTACTTGCGTTCGGCCCCCTCGCGTTTGCCGAGCATGCGCCAGGTGCCGCGCGCGTCGTCGATGCGGTCCGGCGGGAAGAGCAGGAAGACGCGCGTCACCCCCTCCATCTCGCGCCACACCCCGTCGGCCAGCACCAGATAGCGCGCGCCATTGGCGGGTAGCGGCTCGTGCGAAAGCAGGATCGGCTGGCGCGCGTCGTGCTCGCCTCCGGCCATTCCATGGGCGAGAAAGCTCTCGGGAATCCGCGCCCACAGCGCTTCGCTGATCCGGCCAAGTTGCTCCGCATCCTCGGAGACCACCAGCAGGCGTTCGCCCGCGCCGAGCGTGCCCTGCGCCAGCCTTGGCAGCACAAGCTCTGCCGGATCGCGCGACAGCTGGTAGAAATCGACCCGCATCAGATCGGCCCTCAGATCGGATCGTCGAGCGAGCGGGCGAGCGGGGTGAAGCTCTGCGGCCCTGCCTCGGTCATCACCCAGCAGTCCTCCAGCCGCATCCCGAACTCGCCGGGAATGTAGAGCCCGGGTTCGTTCGAGAAGCACATGCCGGGGGCAAGCGGGGTCTGGTCGCTGCCGACGAGGTAGGGGCTCTCGTGCCCGTCCATGCCGATGCCGTGCCCGGCGCGGTGCGGCAGACCGGGGAGCGTAAAGCCCGGGCCCCAGCCCTCGCGCTCGTAGAAGCGGCGGACCGCCGCATCGAGCTTGCTGACCGGCACGCCCACTTTGGCGGCACCGAACACCATGTCCTGCCCGCGGCGGATCGTGTCCCACACCTTGCGCTGGCGTGGGGTAGGCTCGCCGAAGACGAAGGCACGCGAGATGTCGGACTGATAGCCTTCGACCACGCAGCCACAGTCCATCAGCACGACCGAGCCTTCATGCACCGTCTGCGGCTGTTGCGAACCGTGCGGGTAGGCGCTCGCTTCATTGAGCAGCACAAGCGCGAAATCGCTTTCCGCGCCCATCCGCACCGTGGCTTTTTCGATCAGCGCACCGATATCGCTCGCTGTCATGCCCGGGCGCACCATGCCGCGCGCCTCGCGCATGGCCGCCAGCGTGATGGCATTGGCCTGCCGCATCAGCGCCTGTTCGGCGGGCGACTTGATCTGGCGGCAGGCATCGACCAGCGCCGCGCCGGAGACGACCTCGAACCGTCCCTCGCGCTTCAGCCCTTCGGTGATGAAGGCCCGCGTCGTCTGCTCGACCGCGACCGCGCCGGTCAGACCTTTCAGCGCGTCGGCGATCAGCGCGAAGGGGCTGGCGTCCTCGTGCCAGGTCCGCACATCGGCGGGAACGGCGAGCGTTTCCTTGACCGACGGTGCCTCGAAGAAGGGCGTCACCACGATGGTCTGGCCCCTGGCCGGGATCACTGCGGCGGTGACGCGTTCGGAGCGCGACCAGCGCACGCCGGTGAAGTAGGTCAGGCTGCTGCCGCTTTCGACGAGGAGCGCCGCAAGGCCGCGCTCCTGCAGCAGGCCTTGCAGTTTGGCGATGCGGGCCATCCGCTCGGCGCGGGTGATCGGCGCTGCGGCATCGGCAAACTGGCTGACGGGCGGCGGCAAGGCACGCAGCGGTGCGGAGAGAGCCGTCAGCGCCGCCATGCCGCCCGCGCCTGCCAGCATTCCGCGCCGGGATAGTCCGCTCATGCGCTTTTCCCCTTCCCCGTCCGGCAGCGGTCGGAACAATACTTCACGTTGTCCCAATCGCGCTCCCACTTCTTGCGCCAGGTGAAGGGGAGGCCGCAAGACGCGCAGACTTTCGTCGGCAGGTCCGCCTTGCGGCGCATCCTTGGCACCGATCAGGCTTCCAGCACGTCGCGCACGTAGCGATCAAGCAGGCGCACGCCGAAGCCGGTCGCGCCCTTGTCGTGCGTCGCGCCGGGCTTGTCGACCCACACCGTGCCCGCGATATCAAGGTGCGCCCAGGCCACGCCCTTGTCGACGAAGCGCTGGATGAACTGCGCCGCGGTGATCGAGCCGCCATAGCGCGGCCCCACGTTCTTCATGTCGGCGATCGGGCTGTCGATCAGCTTGTCATAGGCCGGGCCGATCGGGAAGCGCCACAGCTTGTCGCCGCTGGCCTTGCCCGCCGCATCGAGCTGACCGGCGAGCAGGTCGTCGTTGGAGAACATGCCGGCATGTTCGTGGCCGAGCGAGATGATGATCGCTCCGGTCAGCGTGGCAAGGTCGATGATCGTTGCGGGCGCATATTCCTTCTGCACCCATGTCACCGCGTCGCACAGCACGAGGCGGCCTTCGGCGTCGGTGTTGATGACCTCGACCGTCTGGCCCGACATCGTGGTGACGACATCGCCGGGACGCTGCGCATTGCCATCGGGCATGTTTTCGACAAGACCGCAGACGCCGATCACGTCGGCCTGCGCCTTGCGCTTGGCGAGCGCGAGCATCGTGCCCGCGACCGCCGCCGCGCCGCCCATGTCCCACTTCATGTCTTCCATGCCGGCGGCCGGCTTGATCGAGATGCCGCCGGTGTCGAAGGTCACGCCCTTGCCCACGAACGCGGTCGGCTTCGTGCCCGCCTTGCCCTTCCAGCGCATCGCGATGATCTGGGGCTCGCGCACCGAACCTTGCGCCACGCCGAGCAGCGCGCCCATGCCGAGCGCAGTCATTTCGGCAAGGCCCAGCACCACGATCTCGACCCCGGTACCTTCCAGCCGCGCCTTGCAGCGCTCGACGAAGCTGGCGGGGTAGATCACGTTGGCGGGTTCGGTAACGAGCTCGCGCGTAAACTCGACGCCCTCGGCAATCGCGGCCTCGGTTTCCCAGAGATCGGAAGTGCCTTCCGGCGCGCCGAAGACAACGATCTTCGCCAGCGAGGGCTTCTGCTCGTCGCTCAGCTTGGTGCGGTAGATATCGTGGCGCCAGGCGCGCAGGCGGGCGGCAAGCAGCGCGGCGGTCGCTTCCTCAGCCGTGAAGCCGCTGCCGGCAAAGTCGATCGCCAGTTCGGTCACGCCCGAGGTGAGATACTTCGCGGTGATCCCGCCGCCCGCGCGTTCCAGCGTTGCGGTGCGGCCAGCCGCGCCCGCCTCGCCGATGCCCGCAAACGCAAGGCGCTGCACGCCCTCGTCTGCAGGCACGAAAGCCTCGAACAACTGGCCTGCCTTGCCGGTAAAGCGCGCGGCGGCGGCGGCGCCCTTCACCAGCGCATCGGCATCGGCGGGAAGCCCGTCCTGCACCACGAAGCTGGCGACAACGGCCGGGCGAGCGGCTTCTGCGGCGGCGAATTCGATGATCATTCAAGGCTCCTGCCGGAAAAAGGGCACACCTGCGCGGCTCAGCTTGTCGCAAGGTGAATTGTGGGTTTGCAGTTAAGCGGCGCCGGTGCGATAGGCAAGGCCATGCGCGCCCCCCCGCGGCCCCGACGCCAAGCCTTTTCCCGATGCTTGCGACCCGTCCGCGTCGCCGCGGTTCCCCCGTTTATCGCGGTGTTTGGCGCATGTGTGTTCGGCGCAATGCAAGCCCATGCGCAGACGGTCGATGCCGCCGCCCAGCCCCAAGAGGCAAGCAGCGCAGCGCCCAGTCAGCCCGCCGAAGTCCGCTTCGAATCCGACCGCGTGACCTATGCCAGCGATGCCGAGACGGTCACCGCCACCGGCAATGTCGTGCTGCGCCGCGCCGAGCAGACGGTGCGCGCCGATGTGGTCACGTGGAACCGCAAGACCGGGGTGATCGAGGCAAGCGGCAATATCCGCTTCGTCGATGAAGGCGGCAACGTGCTCTACACCGACAAGGTGGAGCTGACCGACGAGCTCAAGGCGGGGGCGATCGAAGACTTGCTGCTGGTGCTGCGCCAGGGCGGTCGCCTTGCCGCGCGGAGCGGTACGCGGGCGGCCAATGGCGACATGGTGCTGCGCGATGCCGCGTTCTCCGGCTGCGCGGTGGAGGACGAAGACGGCTGCCCCAAGCGGCCGAGCTGGGAAGTCACCGCGGTCAAGGTCACCTACGATGCCAGGGACCAGCGCGTGCGCTACAAGGGCGCGCTGCTGAGGGTGTTCGGCCTGCCGATCCTGCCGCTACCGGGCCTTTCCCATACCTCCGATTTCCGCGCCGAAAGCGGGCTGCTGATCCCCGATTTCCGCTTCAGCGCGGCCAACGGCGCGCAGATCAACGACACCTATTACTGGCGCCTCGCCAACAACAAGGACCTCGCGCTTACCGGCTATATCTTCACCGAGGCGCTGCCGATGATCTCGGCCCGTTACCGCCAGTTGACCGACAAGGGCGCGTTCCAGGCAACCGCCTATCTCACCCGCAGCGCGCGCATCAACGTCGGCGGCGGCAACGTGACCGATGCCAATGCGCAGGAGCAGGTCTTCCGCGGCTATTTCGAAACCAACGGCCGGTTCCAGTTCGGCGAGCACTGGAGCCTGACCGGCTATGGCCGCTACGCCAGCGACCGCACGTTCCTGCGCCGCTATGATATCAGCCGCGACGACCGGCTGCGCTCGACGATCAATCTCGAGCGGATCGACGACAACAGCTATTTCAGCCTTGCCGGCTGGGCGGTGCAGACCTTGCGCACCGGCGACCGGCAGGGCCTTGTGCCGATCGCGCTGCCGGCCGTCGAATATCGCCGCCGGCTTGTGCCGCCGGCCATCGGCGGCACGCTGGAGCTGCAGGTCAACAGCCTCGCGCTGACCCGGCCCGGCGGGCAGGACACCCAGCGCGCCTTCGCCAAGGCCCAGTGGGACCTGCGCACGATCACCGGCCTCGGGCAGGAAGTGACCTTCACCGCCCTGGCGCGCGGCGATGTCTATCATTCCGCACAGAACGATCTCACCACCAACGCGCTCTATCGCGGCATGCGCGGCTGGCAGGGGCGCGGCATCGCCACCGCCGCCATCGACGTCAAGTGGCCGCTGATCGGCTCGGCGTTCGGCGGCACACAAGTGTTCACCCCGCGCGTCCAGCTCGTCGCGATCCCGCATATCCGCAACCTCGCCATACCCAACGAGGATTCGCGCTCGGTCGACCTCGAGGCCTCGAACATTTTCGCGCTCAATCGCTTTCCCGGCTACGACCGCATCGAAGACGGCGTGCGGGTGACCTATGGTGCCGACTGGCAACTGACCCGGCCCGGCTGGCGCGTCTCCACCACGGTCGGGCAGAGCTACCGCCTCTCGACGCAGAACACCCTGCTGCCCGACGGCACCGGTCTCTCCTCGCGCGCATCGGACATTGTCGGCCGCAGCGAGCTGCGCTTCCGCGACATTGTCCAGTTCACCCACCGTTTCCGGCTCGACAAGGACAGCTTCAAGCTGCGCCGCAACGAAATCGACGCGACGATCGGCAATCACCGGACTTATGCCGAGGTCGGCTACCTCCGGCTCAACCGCGATATCCCCGCCACGTTCGAGGACTTGCGCGACCGAGAGGAACTGCGCTTTTCGGGCCGCGTCGCTTTCGCGCGGCGCTGGTCGGTGTTTGGCTCGGCGGTGGCCAACCTCACCAGCCGCATCGACGATCCGACCAAGACCAAGGACGGTTTCCAGCTGCTGCGCCACCGGCTAGGCTTCGCCTATGCCGACGATTGCCTTGATCTCGCGCTGACCTGGCGTCGCGATTACATCACGATCGGCGACGTGACGCGCGGCAACACGATCCAGTTCAATCTCTCGTTCAAGGGCCTCGGCGCGCGCTGATCTGATCCCCTGACGGAGACGGCGACAACGGCCCGCGCAGTTCCAGACAGGCCGAAGTGGCACATGGCGACCGACTTTTCCTTGTGTTTTGCTTCCATCACCGTTGCAATCGGTCTATCGCCCCGTCAGCCTCTGGGCCACTCACCTCGGGTTCAGACGGACTGTGCAAGGGAAGGGCGGCCAAAACCGTATCAAAAAGCATCGCAGATGCCGGACGGGGCCGATAGACAGGAATATCGAACTGCCATGAAGACCGGGTTTCGTTTGCTTTCTGCTCCGGCGCGCGCCGCGCTTGCTCTGGGCGCCCTTGCCGTCGCCGCTGCTCCCATTGCCAGTGCGCAGACCCTGCTCGATCAGGATGATGCTGTCACGTCCGGTGGCGCGCTCAACCTGCCCGCGAACCCGACGATCTTCGGCAAGGCCGATCCGCACGTCCGCCGCGCCACTGCCATCGTCAACGGCGAGATCATCACCGGCACCGATGTCGACCAGCGCCTCGCGCTCATCGTCAGCGCCAATGGCGGCAAGGTCCCGCCCGAGGAAATGGAGCGCCTGCGCATGCAGGTGCTGCGCAATCTGATCGACGAGACGTTGCAGATCCAGGAAGCCAAGGCCGCCAGTTCGGATGTCGAGGAGGAGGAAGTCGCCCAGACCTTCAACCGCGTCGCGCAGCAGAACTTCGGCCAGAATCCGGCCGCACTCGAAAAATACCTGACCTCGATCGGCTCGTCCTCGGCCTCGCTCAAGCGTCAGATCAAGGGCGAACTCGCCTGGCAACGCCTGCTGCGCCGCAACGTCCAGCCCTTCATCAACATCTCGGACGGTGAAGTGCGCGAAGTCATGGCACGCATGACCGCGGCGAAGGGCACCGAGGAATACCGCATCGGCGAAATCTTCCTCTCGGCCACGGAGGAGACCAAACCGCAAGTGCGCGCCAATGCAGAGAAGATTCTCGAACAGCTCAAGGGCGGCGGCAGCTTTGTCGCCTATGCGCGCCAGTATTCGCAGTCGTCGAGCGCTTCGGTCGGCGGCGATCTCGGCTGGATCCGCCTTGCCCAGCTGCCGCCCGAGCTTTCGACCCCTGCCGCGCAGATGGCGCCCGGCCAGCTGGTCGGCCCGATCGAGCTCGCTTCGGGCTACTCGCTGCTCTACCTGATCGACAAGCGCCAGGTGCTGACCGCCGATCCGCGCGATGCGGTGCTCAGCCTCAAGCAGATCTCGATAAGCTTCCCCAAGGGCACACCCGAGAAGGACGCTGCCGGCAAGGCCTCGACCTTCGCCGCCGCGGTCAAGACCATCAAGGGCTGCGGGGCGGTCGATGCCGCCGCCGTCACGCTGGGCGCGACCGTCGTCGGCAACGACCAGATCCGCGTGCGCGATCTGCCGACCGCGCTTCAGGACACGATCCTCAAGCTCTCGGTGGGCGAATCGACCCCGCCGTTCGGCTCGGTCGAGGATGGCGTGCGCGTGCTGATGCTCTGCGGCCGCGATGACCCGAAGGTCGAAGGCGGCCCCAGCTTCGAGGCGATCCAGTCGCAGATGGAAGACGAGCGCGTCAACAAGCGCGCCCAGACCTACCTGCGCGACCTCCGCCGCGACGCGGTAATCGAATACAATTGAGGCGCGGGGCATGACCACGCCCCCGCCGCCCCTGCCCTTGGCCATCAGCCTCGGTGACCCCGCCGGCGTCGGCCCCGAGCTGATCGCCGCCGCCTGGGCGCTGAGCGATGCAGAGGGGCTGCCGCCGTTCTTCGCGGTGGGCAACCGCGATCTGATCGAGGCGGCTGCCCGCTCGCGCGGCCTGACGATGGAAGTCGTCGCCATCGCCGCACCGGATGAAGCCGCCGCCGTATTCCCGCACGCGCTGCCGGTGCTGGACGTGGGCAGCGCGCCCTATACGCCCGGCCAGCCCGATGATGCCGGGGCCGCGCTGGCGCTGCGGGCGCTTGAGGTCGCCACGAGTCTCGTCAAGCAAGGTGCGGCCGCCGCGCTCGTCACCGGCCCGATCGCCAAGAGCCGGCTCGCCCGCATCGGCTTCAACCAGCCGGGCCAGACCGAATTCGTGGCGGAAGCCTGCGGGATCACGCCGGAAAACGCGGTGATGATGCTGGCAGGACCGAGCCTGCGCGTGGTGCCGATCACAGTCCACGTCGCGCTGCATGACGTGCCCGGACTACTGACAGCCGAACTGATCCGCAGCCGCTCGGCCATCGCGGCCACTGCGCTGGCGCGCGATTTCGGCGTCCCGGCGCCCCGCCTCGCTGTCGCCGCGCTCAATCCTCATGCAGGCGAGGATGGCCGGATGGGCAGCGAGGACCGCGACGTGATCGCGCCCGCGATCGCCGCGCTGCAGGCCGCCGGGATCGACGCGCGCGGGCCGCTGCCGGCCGACACGATGTTTCATGCGGAGGCGCGCGCGACCTATGACGCGGCGATCTGCATGTACCACGATCAGGCGCTGATCCCGATCAAGGTGCTCGATTTCGACGAGGGCGTGAACGTCACGCTGGGGCTGCCGATCATCCGCACCTCGCCCGATCACGGCACCGCGTTCGGCATTGCGGGGACCGGGACCGCGCGGCCTGGTGCGACAATCGCCGCGATCCGCATGGCGGGCGAATGTGCCGCGCGGAGAATGGCTGCGGGATGACCGAGCTTCCCCCGCTGCGCGATGTCGTCCAGCGCCACGGCCTGATCGCCACCAAGGCGCTGGGCCAGAACTTCCTGTTCGATGAGCAATTGCTCTCCCGCATCGCTGCGGTGCCCGGCGATCTCAAGGGCGAGAACGTGCTCGAAGTCGGCCCCGGCCCCGGCGGGCTGACGCGGGCGCTGCTGCGGCGGGGCGCCAACGTGACCGCCGTCGAAATGGACCGCCGCTGCCTCCCGGCGCTCGCCGAGCTTGCCGAAGCTTTCCCCGGCCAGCTCCGCGTGATCGAAGGCGATGCGATGAAGATCGCGCCCCCGGACCTGTTCGACGCGCCGTGGCATGTCGTGGCGAACCTGCCTTACAATGTCGGCACCGCGCTGTTCACCGGCTGGCTTTCCGGGCAGGAATGGCCGCCGCAGTGGCGTTCGCTCACCCTGATGTTCCAGCAGGAAGTGGCGGAGCGGATCATCGCGCCGCCGGGCAGCGACGCCTATGGCCGCCTCGCCGTCCTCGCCCAGTGGCGCAGCTCAGCCCGCATTGCGATGCGCGTCCATCGCAGCGCGTTCACGCCGCCGCCGAAGGTGATGTCGGCGATTGTGCATGTCGAGCCTGCCGCGATGCCCGAAGGCGTATCGGCGCGGATGCTGGAGCGGGTGACCGAAGCCGCCTTCGGCCAGCGCCGCAAGATGCTGCGCCAGTCCTTGAAGGGCCTCCCCGGCGCTCTCGATGCGCTGGACGCGCTCGGCATCGATCCGCAGCGCCGCGCCGAAACGCTGAGCGTGGCGGAGTTCGTCGCAATCGCTCGGGCGCTTACGAAGTAGGCTTCGACTTCCGCTGCGCTTCGTAGCCCTTGCGCTGGGTGTCGATCAGATAAGCGTGGATCGCCTCGACATCGTACTTGCTCACCATGTCGCCCATCGGCGCCATCCCGTTGCCCGCCAGCGCGCCGCCGAGCACGATCTGGTTGAACATCGCGTGGATGTCCCTGGGCAAGCGTGACAGGTCCGGTGTCACGCCCGGGCCGAACATATGGCAGCGCGAGCAGTATTCGGTGAACTTGGCCTCGCCATGCGCGATCCTGGCGGCGGTCGCGCGGCTTGGGGGCGGGGCGGGATAGGTGAAGGGATCGGGGCGTGGCTCGGGCTGCGGGACCGGTCCACCGCCCAGCTTGAACACGAGAATCCGGTTGGTGTTGCGGTTCCTGTAGGCGATATCCGCCGGGGTGATCGGATAGCTGATCCCGACCCCGCCGTAACCCACCTGCACCGCGATATACTGCACTCCGCCGATGCGGTAGGTCATCGGCGCTGCCATGATGTGCGAGCCGGTCTGGATCGAAGCGAGCTCGGCGCCGGTGGTGGCGTTGTAGACCCGCAAGGTGCCGTCCCCGCGCCCCTGCACCACGATATTGCCGGCGGTGGAGAGCACGCCGCCATCATAGCCGCGATTGCGGTCGGACGTGACCTGCTCCCACACCACCTTCCGCGAAACCGGGTCCCAAGCTTTCAGCACTTCGCGCACCAGCGAGGTGCTGCCGCGCTCCTTCTGCAGTTCCGCCTTGGTCGGCAGCGGGCCGAACAGGCGGCTCAGCGTGGCTTCGTCATAAGTGTCGTCGGGGATGATCCCGTTGGCGTTGAAGAACCCTTCAAGGTGCCGGAGCTTGCCCTTGTTGGCTTCCAGATTGACCATGACATTGGGCTGGTCGACCGTGGGGATATAGACGAGGCCCGTCTTAGGGCTGAACGACATCGGGTTCCACGTATGCGCCCCCGCCCATGAGGGGTAGACGTTCTTGGGCTTGGCGGAATAGTCGGCGACTTCGGTGAAGACGGGGCGCCCGGTCGCGAGATCGACGCCCTTGGCCCAGTTCACATAGGCAAACGGATCGGCGGCCAGCAGCTTCCCGGTCTTAAGGTCGAGCGTGTAGAAGAAGCCGTTCTTCGAGGCCTGCATCACCACCCGGCGCGGTGCGCCCCCGCCCACCGGCAGATTGGCGAAGATGAACTTCTGCACCGCGTCGTAGTCCCAGGCATCGCCGGGGGTTTCCTGATAGTACCAGTTCATGCGGCCTGTCTTCGCGTTCACCGCGACGATCGAGGCATTGAACAAGTCGTCATGCCGCTCGCCGGCGTTCTTCACCCGCGAATAGGGCGAGGCATTGGCGGTGCCGAACACGATCTGGTCGGTTTCGGCATCGTAGGAAAGCCCGTCCCATACGGTACCGCCGTTCTGGTAGCGGCCATCGTGATCGGGCGCCCATGACTTCGCCGCCATTTCCAGCTCGGGATGCTCGAACGGCTGGCCCGGTGCGGGCGGGACAGTGAAGAAGCGCCACTTGAAGGCGCCGGTCCTGATGTCCCACGCCGAGATGTAGCCGCGCGTGGAGCCATCGCCGAGGTCCGCGCCCGAATTGCCGATGACCACGGAATCGCTGGTCAGCAGGACTGCGCCGGTCGAGGCATAGGTGAACCTGGCGCGGTCGATGATGGTGTCTGCGCTCCATTTTTCGGCGCCGGTCTTCGCATCGAGCGCATGGAGCCGGCCGTCCTCGCTGGCGACGAAAACGACGCCATCGCGCACCGCCACGCCGCGGTTGACAGTATCGCAGCAGGCATTGCGCGCCGAAGCCGGATCGATGCCGGGATGGAACGTCCACAGCACTTCCCCCGTCGCGGCATTCAGCGCATAGACGATGCCCCAGACGCCCGAGGTGTACATCACCCCGTCGATCACGAGCGGCGTCGCTTCCTGGCCGCGCTCGGTGCCCATGTCATAGGCCCAGGCGAAGCCGAGCCGGGCGGCGTTGCTGTCGTTGATGTCAGTCAGCGAGGAGAACCACGTGCCTGCTTCATCGCCGCCGACGTAGTGCCACTCATCCCCCGCCACCGGATGGGTCGCCGCGGAAAACTCGGGCATGGCCGCCAGCAGCGACGAGGTGGTGATGCCAAGGGCGCAGAGCAGGCCGATGAGGGGCCTGCGCAGGGGGATCGAGAGCATGAGGGAAGTGTCCCCACGAACGGCCACGTTGGCAAGTGCGATTTGATGGCCTGATAAGCAGCCGGTGCCTCAAGAACTCCGCGCGGCAATCAGAGGCTGATCGGCCTCATGCATCTCGCATAAGTGGCTGCCAGTTTCGAATGCATCGGCTCGCCCCGCAGGGTCGTGACCCTCACGCGCCGATTGTTACCGGCATCGATAACTGTCACGCTGGTATGGTAAACGTCATCGCGGTACGTTTCTCCATTGGGATTGCCAGCCTGTGGTTCCCAAGCATAATCTGGATGGCGCCCGGTAAAGAAGCAGCGCTCTAGGTCGTAGACGGAATTCGAAGTAGATCCCTCCGCAACGACACGCGACTCTCGCTCGACTTCCTGCTGCCGAATTTCGATGCCCCACCAGACCAGTGCAGTGGTTGCGAACATGATCAGAACAAAGCCGTAAAGTATGATTTCGGCCTGCACGCTCGCCGGTGATCGAGGCGTGGCATGGGGGTCGAACAGCCAGCTCATCCACCAAAGCCACGCGCAGTAGAGGAGCAGATCGAGAAAAACTGCACCCTTGAGACTATATGCGCTTGGAGCGGGGACGACGTGCCAGCTCCATTGCGTGAGAAGCGCAGCGTGCAACGCGCCCAGCACAATGAGCGAAGTCCAGAACCACCAACGTTTACGCTTGCTCCAGAAGATCGCGGTAGAGATGGCCCAAGAGACAGCGAAGATAACCGCCCACTCCGTGCGCCCTGCTTCACCAAACTGATCTGCAAAAATGATCGCGCCCCCAAACGCGCATCCAGCAAGAAGCACAAACCACGTCCGCGCCCAGACCGGCTCTTGTTCTTCCGCTTTCGGCGTCGAAATCTGATCAGTCATGAATGTTAGGGTATTAGAACCAACGAAGCCGTCAACCTTCGAACGAGCGGGCATGGGCCATGAGCGTCAATGGCGAAACGACCATCGCCCCCTTACATCCCACTAGGGGTTCACCCCGGCACGCGGGCAGGCTAGAGCGGGCTGACATGGGAACACTTGCCGCCACCGAGGCTGTCCTCGTCGAGGGGATCGATGCCGCTGCGATGCTCGCGAACGTCGAGGCGTGGTGCGCGATCAATACCGGAACGCGCAACCTGCCCGGGTTGGCCAATCAGGCCGCGCTGCTGGCCGATGCGTTCGCGGCGCTGCCCGGCGATGTCCGCCTCGTGCCTGCCGCGCCGGTCGAGGCGATTGCCGCCGATGGTCGTGCGGTGCAGATCGAGCACGGCACGCATATGGTGCTCAGTGTCCGGCCCGACGCGCCGCGCCGCTATCTGCTGACCGGCCACATGGACACCGTCTACCCGGCGGATCATCCTTTCCAGACGCTGGCGTGGCTTGATGCGGAGACGCTTGGCGGGCCGGGCACCGCAGACATGAAAGGCGGCATCGCCGTCATACTCACCGCGCTGATGGCCTTCGAGACAAGCCCACGGGCGGCTGGCGTCGGCTATGACGTGATGATCAATTCGGACGAAGAAACCGGCAGCCTCGCCTCCGCACCGCTGATTGCGGAACTGGCACGCGGCAAGGCGGCGGCGCTGACCTACGAACCATCCGCCCTGCCCGACGGCACGCTGGCGGGCGCACGCGGCGGCAGCGGGAACTACAGCGCCATCGTCACCGGTCGATCCGCTCACGCCGGGCGCAATCCGCAGGACGGACGCAATGCCGTGGTCGCCGCCGCCGATCTGGCGCTGGGCCTCAAGGCGCTTTCCGGCGATGGCCTCGCCATCAATCCCGCGCGCATCGATGGCGGTTCGGCCAACAATGTCGTGCCCGATCACGCGGTGCTGCGCTTCAATATCCGCCCGCGCGGCGAGGAAGATGCCGCGCGCTTTGCCGCGGCGATCGGCCCGCTGCTGCGCGAGGTGGAACTGGCGCATGAAGTGCGCGTCCATCTGCATGGCGGGATCAGCCGTCCGCCCAAGCCGCTCACGCCCGAGGCGGAACAGCTCTTCGAACTGGTGCGCAGTTGCGGCGCGGCGCTGGGTCAAGCGATCCGCTGGCAGAGCTCCGGCGGGGTCTGCGATGGCAACAATATCGCGGCGCTGGGAGTGCCCGTCGTCGATACCATGGGCGTGCGCGGAGGGGCGATTCACTCGCCGCAGGAATACATGATCGTGCCGTCGCTGGCCGAGCGCGCCGCACTCTCGGCGCTCGTGCTGCACCGGCTTTCCGGAGGGGAATAAGAAGCGTGACCCATGTCATCCGCGCGGCCCGCGCCGCGGATCTCGACCATCTGTACGAGATGGCCAAGCTGACCGGCGGCGGCTTCACCAACCTGCCGCCCGACCGCCGCGCGCTCACCGCGAAGCTGGAGCGGGCCGCGGCTGCTTTCGCCAACACCGAGGAAGGTGATCCGGAAACCCAGCGCGACGAGCTGTTCGTGCTGATCCTCGAAGACCTTGCGACGCGGGAAGTGCGCGGCACCTGCCAGATCTTCACCCGCGTTGGGCAGACCTGGCCGTTCTATTCCTACCGCATGGCGACGCTGACCCAGCATTCCAAGGAACTGGGTCGCACCTTCCGCGCCGAGATGCTGAACCTCGTGACCGACCTTGAAGGATCGAGTGAGGTCGGCGGCCTTTTCCTCCATCCGAACGAGCGCGCGGGCGGGCTCGGCATGCTGCTGGCGCGCAGCCGCTATCTGTTCATCGCGATGCACCGCAAGCGCTTTGCCGACCGCATTCTGGCGGAACTGCGCGGCGTGATCGACGAGCGCGGCGGCTCGCCGTTCTGGGACGGCGTCGCGGGGCGCTTCTTCGGGATGAACTTCCAGGAGGCCGACTATTTCAACGCGATCAACGGCAACCAGTTCATCGCCGATCTGATGCCCAAGCATCCGGTCTATATCGCCATGCTGCCCGAAACCGCGCGCTCCGCCATCGGCCTGCCGCACCCCAGCGGCCGCGCGGCGATGCGCATGCTGGAGACGGAAGGCTTCGCCTCCGAAGGCTATTTCGACATCTTCGACGGCGGCCCGACGATGACCGCGCGGACGGACAAGGTGCACTCGATCGCCTCGGCCAAGATGGTGCCGGTGAAGGAGGTGCGCGCGCCGGATGAAACCGCCAGCCGCGCGCTCGTCGCAACCGGACGCCTCGCCGATTTCCGCTGCACCTTCGCCCGGATCATGGCCGATGGAGAGGGCGTGGCGCTCGATTCCGATGCCGCGCAGGCGCTCGGCGTTGGCCCGGGCGATACCGTGTGGCACGTGGCGCGCTGAAGGACACCCAAATGAACACTCTGGTCGAGATCAACTTCGACGGCCTTGTCGGGCCGAGCCACAACTATGCGGGGCTCAGCCTCGGCAATCTCGCCTCCGCCAAGCATGGCGGCGATGCGTCCTACCCGCGCGCGGCGGCGCTGCAGGGCGTGGCCAAGATGCGCCACAACATGGGCCTTGGCCTGACGCAAGGGCTGCTCTGCCCGCTGCCGCGCCCCAACCATGGGTTCCTCAATGCGCTGGCCATCAGCGAGCCTGCGGACGAGTCCGAACGCCGCCTGCGCGCCGCAGCTTGGTCGGCAAGCTCGATGTGGACGGCCAACGCTGCCACCGTCTCTCCTGCCCCGGATACGGCGGACGGGCGTTGCCACCTGACGGCGGCAAATCTCGTCACCATGCCGCACCGTTCGCAGGAATGGCCCGATACCGTGCGCCAGTTGCGTGTGGCTTTTGCCGATGCCGCCCATTTCGCGGTTCACGACCCGGTCCCCGCCTGCTTCGGCGATGAAGGCGCGGCGAACCATATGCGGATGGGGACCAGCCACGCCGCGGCGGGGCTGGAGATCTTCGTGTATGGGCGCACCGGCGGCGCTTTTCCGGCGCGGCAGCATGAACAGGCGAGCCGGGCTGTCGCCCGCCGGCATCGCCTCGACCCGGCGCGCTGCCTGTTTGTCGAGCAGTCGCCCGATGCCATCGCAGCGGGGGCGTTCCACAACGACGTAGTCGCCGTCGCCAACGAGCGCGTGCTGTTCGCGCATGAGCAGGCCTTTGCCGATCCCGAGGGCACCTACGCCGCGATCCGCGAGCGCCTGCCCGAGGCGGAGATCGTGATCGTGCCGGCCAGCGCGGTCAGCCTTGCCGACGCCATCGCCAGCTATCTGTTCAACGCCCAGTTGCTCACGCTACCGGGCGGCGAGATGGGACTCGTCATCCCGCTCGAGGCCTGGGAACATCCGCGGGTGCGGGCGTGGCTCGACGGAATGCTTGCCTCGAACGGCCCGATCCGCCGCGTGCTGCCGGTCGACGTGCGCCAGTCGATGGCCAACGGCGGCGGTCCGGCCTGCCTGCGCCTGCGCGTTGTCGCCGATCCTGCCACTGTCGATCCGCGCTTCCTCCTGACCGAAGCGCGCGCGGACATGCTGGAAACGCTGATTGCCAAGGCGTGGCCCGAACAGATCGACCCGACCGATCTTGGCAGCGACTCGCTGGCTTCCAGCGTGATTGCCGCGCGCGCCGCGCTGCTCGAAGCACTCGGACTTTCCGAACTGGCCTGAAACGGTACGGCCCCTTTCTCGGGGGTTAAGCCTCGCTTTACCATGGCATGTCGCCGTGCTTTACAAGCGCTCGGCTAAACCATGTGTGCGGCCCTCGTGATTGCTGATCTGGCACGAAGGTTGCGGAGGAGGTTCGGTGATGCAGAAAAAGCCTTCCCTGCTACGCAAGACCAGCCGCCTGTTCGTGATCAAGAACCGGTTCGAGGCGAGCGCGATCATCTACGCGCTGGCGCTGGGTTCGGCGGAGCGCGGGCAGATCTACCTTTCGCAGTATCCGGGCTTCGGCGGCAAGCTGCTGTTCCTCGCCAGCTGCCTCGCGGTGTTGATGGCCGGCGCCAAGATCATGGACGCGATGAAGTATGAGCGCGAGGCGAAGGCGGCGCCGGTTCCGGTCGAGGCGGAGCACCACGGGTAGCCCACCCCGCTGCGACTAGCTTCCCCTTCGACAAGCTCAGGGTCACCAGGTCTCGCGGCCCTCCCGCAAGCGGGAGGGCAAAAAACGGCTCCGAAAAGCACGACTCATCTCCCCTACCGCTCATCCTGAGCTTGTCGAAGGGGGGAGGGGCTGGGGGTGGGCTTTCCCGGCGCTGCTGCATGAAGGTGGGGAGGTTCTGTTGCCCGGCCCTCCGATTTTGACGGTTTGAGGGGTCCGGGCGCGGCAGTCGCACGGGAAGGGTGAGGGGGTTCTGTTGCCCGGCCCCCCTCGGGCCGCTGAATTCCCTTCTGTTGCCCGGTGGGTTCAACCGCGCTTTAGCTTTGTAAGATCAGGCCGTCAGGCCGTCAGATTACGCCGCGAGAGCGAGTGCTTCGTTGTCGTTGGCACTTGTGGGTTTTGAGCCTTTAACGGGTTACTCAGCCCGGACGAAAGCACCGCTTTTCAACACACGTCGATCCTAGTTCGGCCCCATCAACACCTCTGCGACAACAGAGCCCGGCCCTACGCCCGATGAGCATAGGCCGGTGGTGATGGTGGAGCCGCCGGGTACCGCCCCCGGGTCCGCTGCGCCTATTGCACGACACACTTTATCGTCATAGCCGGTCGAAACCGGCAAGTCCGATATAGGCACGGCGCGCGGGGAATGGAAGGGGCCAGCGTGTAGACTGGCCCCTTCCGTCCGATCTCAGCCCTTCTTCAGCGCATCGCGGATTTCGGTGAGGAGATCGACCTCGCTCGGACCAGCCGGAGCGGCGGGCGCTTCGGGCGCCTTGGGCATCATCTTGTTGGCCGCGCGCACGAGCTGGAAGATCACGAAGGCCATCAGCAGGAAGCTGATCACGGCGGTGACGAAAGCGCCGTAGCCGAGCATCGGCACGCCTGCCGCCTTCAGCGCCGCATAGTCCGTGAGCGAGCCCTTGTAGCCATCGGGCACCGCGCCCAAGATCATGAACTTGTTGGTGAAATCGACCCCGCCCGAGACAACCCCGATTACCGGCATGATCATGTCTTCGGTCAGCGAGGTGACGATCTTGCCGAAAGCGGCGCCGATGATCACGCCGACCGCCAGATCCAGCACGTTGCCGCGCGCAACGAAGTCCCGGAACTCTCCCATCATGCCCATGCTTATTTCTCCATTAAGCATTTACACTCGGCTGCTTCGTGCCATTCGCAACCCTTTGTAACAAGTGCTCGGTTGAACCGATCCGGGCCAGCCCTTGAACGGTCATGGCGAGGCGCTACATCTGAGTGCGATCCATCCCGCGGCGCCGCTGACGGGGATCTAGAGGGAACACTTTCGATGGCCGCTTCGCTGCTTGCCCGCTTTTCCCGTTTCGCTTTCGCTGCGGTTGCCGCCGCAGGCCTTGCCGGATGCGGGGTCAATGCGATCCCGACCGCCGAAGAAGCCGCCAAGTCGAAGTGGGCCGAAGTGCAGAACCAGTACCAGCGCCGCTCCGACCTGATCCCCAACCTCGTCGCGACGGTGAAGGGCGCCGCGAACTTCGAGCAGGGCACGCTGGTCAAGGTGACCGAAGCGCGCGCCAAGGCGACGAGCATCCAGATTTCGGGCGAAGACCTCAGCGATCCCGACAAGATGGCCAAGTTCCAGGCCGCGCAGGAGCAGCTTTCCAGCGGCCTCGGGCGCCTGCTGGTCGCGGCTGAGGCTTATCCGGAGCTCAAGGCCAACGACAATTTCAAGACGCTGCAGGACCAGATCGAGCGCACCGAAAACCGCATCGCGATCGCCCGGCGCGATTACAACGATGCCGTGCAGAGCTACAACACCACGATCCGCACATTCCCCGCGGTGATCGGTGCCAAGGTGATCTATGGCGCCAAGCCGCTGGTGCCCTTCACCGCGACCACTCCGGGCGCCGATACCGCACCGACGGTCAGCTTTGACGGACCGGCAGCACCTGCTGCGGCCCCGGCGGCAAATGACAATGGGGCCGCACCGGCGAGCAAGGCGGCGACGAACTGAGCCGGCGCGGCGGAGCGCCGCCGATGAAGCGCCTTGTTCTTGCGCTGCTCATGCTGCTGGCCCTCTTGGCAGGGCCGGCCGCCGCGCAGACCTTTCCCAAGCTCACCGGCCGCGTGGTCGATGAGGCACATCTCCTCTCGCCCGAGCAGATCGCGGCGCTCGATGGCAAGCTGGCCGCGCTGGAGCAGCAATCGCAGCGGCAGATGGTGATCGCGACGATCCCGAGCCTCGAAGGCTATGACATCGAGGACTACGGCTACCGGCTGGGCCGCACCTGGGGCATCGGCGACAAGCAGCGCAACGACGGACTGCTGCTGATCGTCGCGCCGAACGACCGGCAGGTCAGCATCGAGGTCGGCTACGGGCTGGAGGGCATCGTGTCCGACGCCGTGGCGAGCGATATCCGGCGCACCGAGATCGTCCCCCGCTTCAAGGCCGGAGACTATGCCGGCGGCATCATCGCCGCGGCCGACAAGCTCGTCGCGCAGTTGCAGCTGCCCGAGGACGAAGCTCGCAAGGTGGCGGCGAATGCCGAGCAGAAACAGAGCAAAGCCAAGGAGCCGCGCTTCGATTTCGGCACCGTGGTGTTCCTGCTGATCTTCTTCTTTTTCTTCGTCCTTCCCTTCCTGCGCGCAATGCGCGGCGGAGGGCGGCGCTATGGCGCACCGGGTGTGATGATCTTCCCGACCGGCGGCTGGGGCAGCGGCGGTTCGGATTGGGGCAGTGGCGGCGGCTGGGGTGGCGGGTCCGACTGGGGCGGCGGTGGCGGCGGCTTTTCGGGCGGCGGCGGCAGCTTCGGCGGCGGCGGCTCGTCAGGGAGCTGGTAGACCATGCTGAATGAAACAGACCGCAAGCGCATTGCCGAAGCCGTTGCGGCGGCGGAGGCGCGGAGCGCGGGCGAGATCGTGACCATCGTGACGCCGCAGTCCGATCCCTACCGCGATGTGGCGCTGGCGTGGAGCATCTCGATCGCCTTTCTTGCGCTCGCCGCGCTGGAACTGGCGCCGAACTTCTATCTCGGCCTGATCGAGCGTGTGCTGGGCCTGTGGGACCATGACTGGACGCCGCGGCAAGTGCTGGGAATCGCCCTCACGGTCGCGGTGCTGAAGTTCCTCGGCATGCTGCTGATCCTGACCTGGCGGCCCTTGCGCCTGCTGCTGACGCCCGCCCCGATCAAGTCCGCCCGCGTCCATGCCCGCGCCCTCACCTGCTTCCGCATCGGGGCGGAAGGCCGCACGACCGGGCGCACCGGGGTGCTGATCTACCTCAGCCTTGCCGAGCACCGCGCCGAGATCATCGCGGACGAGGCGATTGCCTGCAAGGTCTCGCCCGAAGTCTGGGGTGATGCCATGCATGCCCTGCTCGCCCCGCTGCGTGCGGGACAGGCGGGCGACGGCATGGTCGCGGCCATCGGCAAGGTCGGTGCCGTGCTGGCCGAACACCTGCCGCGCGCGGATGACGATGAAAACGAGCTGCCGGACCGGGTAATCGAAGTCTAGCGCCCTGACCTCCTCCTTCCCGTTCGTGTCGAGCGAAGTCGAGACACAGTGCGCGGTGTCTCGACTTCGCTCG
>NZ_LJHZ01000119.1:0-1702 GCF_001296055.1 Novosphingobium sp. AAP93 | reverse complement strand
ACATTCAACCATTTGCCCTGAACCCGCTTGCGCAGAATGTACGTCTTGATACCACTCGCACCCATGCGGAGCCTAAGACCGGAGACAATACCATCGGCCAGCTCAATCTGACCCGCAGCCGGCGCCTTCAGCCCTGCGATCTTAGCATCCGTCAAACCTACTTTGTTCGCCATATGTACCTGCTACCTTAGGTAGCTTTTTGTAGTGGATACCCGCGAACATTTCAAGAACAATGCGGACCCTGAATCGCAGAATTCCGCCATTTTTGGACACGTACGGATGTGCTAGGACCCTCTGATCATGGCTCTTAATCAGCGGGTCCTAGGTTCGAGCCCTAGTGCGTCCACCATTTCTCTCACCGTAATTCCGCCCTCAAAATACAAATTTTTTCTCGGTAAAATTTCCAGATATTTGCGCGACAACGCTATACATTTCTCCGCGCTTTAATTTAGAAGCTGCATGGGACGTGATAAAACCCACAGGCTCTGATCCAAAAAATATGCGAGATTCACACCCCGGCTTAGTATAGCCAACCACCTCCCACAGAGGATAATCACTCCTTTGAAGGCCTCTTTTTACATTTTTAATCTCAGATACAGTAATTGACTCGAAATATTTTTTATTGCGTCCATTTTTATTTTCGTTAACTTTGAATAAAATCCCTTCTCCTTGTATTTTTTCGATAACAATTTCTTCGCGAACACTGCAAGACGCATTGGCCGCTACAATCAAAAAGAATGGGCAGAAGCGTAGGGCTCTCCTAATTTCCATAGATACCTGACCCGCTTATCTTGAAATTCAGCAAAGATGAAGTGACAGATCGATCGCCGCTTGAAGGGAGCGCGCCGGGAAACTTCAGATATCTAATGTAATCGCCTACAATAGCACCCTGACCTTCAAATGTTTCTCGTTTAAATGGAATATTTGGGCGATGATCATATCTATATGGTTCACCACTGAGTCCACTTACCGCCTCCTCAGCCGCTATTGATAACAAGACCCTCGCAAAACCGTAATCTTGAAATTGTAGAACATGCGTAACTTCATGAGAAATTAAATATGTCCCAGGTGCATCGCCCGTAAGATCATTTGTATAAAAATTCTTGTTTATAAAGACAGTGTCCCCAAGTGTAATCGCACGCCTACCATCTGCAAAAGCTGCCATGGCGAGAGGATTCATCCCAGCCCCATTCACAATTGTCAGATTTTTGAGATTCACTGTTGCGCCAAATGCAGCTTGGAGCATGCTTTTTTCATTGCCGCTCAGTGAGCGTCCTTGGGATCCCGTGGTTGTTCTTACAAGAGCATTAACAGTCTCTGTTGGCAGTCCTCCGATAAAATCGAGAAATTCCTTTACAGCTTGATTGGCTGCGTCTGCATTCGCATTATGGGATTTCTCAAACTTGTCCCATAATATCCGCCCTGGCGATGGAATGGATAGATTTCAATCTTGATCCTTCATTTGGCTCGGCGGGGATATTGCATCTGCAGCTGCCGCTAGCCGGCGATCGAATTCTTTTTTGATTTTCGGATCAATCTTGAGCCTACCTCCCCCCGCGATCCTGTCCGCCACAAGATTCCCTATCGTATTGGCGAGTATAGGTGCCCCGACGGGGGTCTGGGCGCGATGGCCGATTTTTCCGAAGCGATACAGCGGCTTGTCGGCCCTCCACGTGGGCGCGAAGCGGCGCGCGCGGATTTT